>JBJXDV010000029.1:0-4466 GCA_046153465.1 Chitinophagaceae bacterium | reverse complement strand
GATTTTGGAATGCAGGGAGAACTTCCATCTCACCCCGAATTATTAGATTGGCTGGCAGTAGAATTTATGGAGAAGGGCTGGGATGTAAAAAATCTTATTAAGTTAATTGTATCCTCTGCCACCTACCGCCAATCGGCGAAAACCACGGAACATCAATTAAAACTGGATCCCGATAATACCTATCTGTCGCGTGCTCCGCGTATACGTATCAAAGCAGAATTGATCAGGGATCTTGTGTTGGAAAGTAGCGGGCTATTAATTAAAAAAATCGGGGGACCCAGTGTTAAGCCCTATCAACCTAAAGGTTTATGGGAATCTGCAACTTCCGGAAGGGGCGTACTGGCAAGCTATACACAAGATCATGGGGAGGCACTCTACCGAAGAGGCTTATATACTTTTATTAAATTAACCGTTCCTCCTCCTTCTATGATTCTGTTTGATGCGAGCAACAGAGATCAGTGTGAAGTTAAAAGGTCAAAAACAAATACACCCTTACAGGCGCTAATGATGATGAACGATCCTTTAGTTATGGAAGCATCCAGAGCATTGGCCCAAAAATTATCCGAAGATAAATCCGAAGCGAAAGAAAAAATAACAAAGGCCTTTAGGTTAATTATTTGCAGAAACCCAAGTGCGAAAGAAATATCAGTGTTAGAATCTTATTATAAAGATCAAAAGGACCTTTTTCTACAAAAGAAACTGGATGCAGCAGCTACCCTGAAAATTGGTGAATATCCATCAACAAAAACAGATGCTGTAAGCCTTGCTTCCTTAATGAAAACAATTGGGGCAATTTATAATTTGGAAGAAGCGATTACAAAAACTTAAACGTAGAAGCGGATCAAATAAAAACATAGTTGCATGCAAAAACAAATTCTTGAACACGGGTTATCCTTAAACCGCCGCCGATTTTTAACACGGTTAGGGATGGGCGTGGGAAGTGTGGCACTTGGTTCCCTGTTAATACCTGATTTATTTGGTAAAACGGCAGAAGAAGCGATACTTACCGGTCTTCCGCATTTTGCGCCCAAAGCAAAACGTATCATTTACCTGTTTCAAAATGGCGCCCCTTCTCAATTAGATTTATTTGACTATAAACCCAAATTGCAGGAAATGTTTGGAGAAGATTTGCCTGCGTCTATTCGAAACGGCCAGCGATTAACGGGAATGACAGCTGGTCAAAGTAAATTTCCCCTTGCAGGAACAGCGTTTAAATTTGATCAATATGGTGAAGCACGTGCATGGGTAAGCGAATTATTGCCGCATACTGCGAGCGTAGCGGATGATATCTGTTTTATAAAAAGTATGTATACCGAAGCAATTAATCACGATCCGGCATTAACTTTTTTTCAAACGGGAGCACAGGTAGGAAATCGCCCTAGTCTTGGATCGTGGATGAGTTATGGACTCGGAAGTGAAAATAAAAATCTTCCTGCATTTTGTGTGTTGTTATCCAGGGGAAAAGGAAATGGACAAGGTGTTTATTCAAAATTATGGTCGAATGGTTTTTTAGATTCAATGCACCAGGGAGTTCAATTTAGTAGTGGCGATAATCCCGTCTTGTACTTAAATAATCCTGAAAGTATCACCAAAGATGATCGGAGGAAAATGCTGGATAAAATATCTGAATTAAACCAACAATCCTATCAGGAATTTGGAGATCCGGAGATAAGTACTAAAATCCAGCAATATGAAATGGCTTACAGAATGCAAACGGCTGTACCGGAAATAACTGACCTAAGCAAAGAACCCGAGTCGGTTATTAAATTATACGGACCCGATTGTTTAGTTCCCGGAAGTTTTGCCGCCAATTGTTTGCTGGCAAGAAAACTATCGGAGAACGGTGTGCGCTTTGTACAACTCTATCATCAGGGATGGGACGCACATGATAGTTTGCCTTTTCAAATAAAAGGTCAGTGTAAAGATGCAGACCAGCCCTCTGCAGCATTAATTACAGATTTAAAACAACGGGGATTGTTAGACGAAACATTGGTAATATGGGGCGGCGAATTTGGACGAACAAATTATTGCCAGGGTAAATTGGAGAAAGGAAATTATGGAAGAGATCATCACCCGAGATGCTTCACCATTTGGATGGCGGGAGGTGGAATTAAACCTGGTGTATATGGAGAAACAGATGAGTTTGGATATAATATCGCTGAAAATCCAGTACATGTAAATGATTTGCATGCAACGATTTTACACCTTATGGGTCTAAATCACGAAGAATTAACCTATAAACATTTAGGACGACGGTACCGCCTAACCGATGTAGCCGGTAAGCTGGTAAATGGAATTATTGCCTAAAAACTATATTAATAGAATACATGCGATTTCAACGATTTATTGTAGGATCCTTATTTCCACTTAGTGCCCTACTTATTTTCTTATTCCTCTTTGAAAACAGAATTGTACTTCCACCCTGGCTGCAGGTTACAGGAAGAATGCATCCACTGCTACTTCATTTTCCTGTTGTTCTCATGTTACTTTACAGCTTTTGGATTTTAGTTATTCCTAAGAAAGAGATTGATCCGATAGCTGCTAAGTCTATAGGTGATTGGTTATTGTTACTTACCGCCTTTACTTCCATCATAACTGCTTTAATGGGGCTATTCTTGTCGAAAGAACCTGGATACGACCCAGAATCATTAAGCTGGCATAAATGGGGAGGAATAATTGTTGCGTTATTGGCAGCAATTTGGTTTGCCTTTCGCAGGCACATAGAAAAAAGATCCTTCGCCACTACTTCTTTTGCTATACTAACGGTAATTGGAATACTATTCACTGGTCACCAGGGCGCTGGAATTACCCACGGACAGAATTTTTTATTCGCACCACTCCTTCCAGAAAAACAAGAGCAGAAAATTGCTATCGAAGATGCAATGGTTTATACGCATATGATACAACCCATACTGAAAGTAAAATGTATGAGTTGTCATAATTCGAAAAAGGCAAAAGGGGAATTGGTGATGGAAACGAAAGAATTGCTGCTTAAAGGGGGCAAGAATGGTGTATTGTGGGATTCAACAGAAGCAGACTATGGTTTACTGATGAAAAGAGTTCATTTACCACTTGAGCAAAAAAAACATATGCCTCCACAAGGGAAATCACAACTAACAGATGAAGAACTGCAGGTATTGAATTTTTGGATTAAAGGGGGCGCTAATTTTACCGCTAAGGTAACAGAACTACCGGTAACCGATACCCTGCGACTACTAGCCGAGAAAATATTTACGAGAAAAGAAATAGAAGAATATGATTTTGAATCAGCAGATGAAAAAATTATTAAGCAACTCAATAATAGCAATAGGCTGGTTTTTCAACAGGCTCAGGAATCGCCCGCATTGGTGGTGAATTTTTATAATAAAGAATTTTTTAATTCTGAAGAACTGAAAGCATTATTAAAGATCAAAGAACAGGTAGTGTCACTAGACTGTTCAAATATGCCTCTAAAAGACGATGACTTAAAGACAATTGCGGAACTCAAAAACTTACGTAGCCTTAATTTAAATTTCACTTCCATTACTGGTAAAACGATTAATGAATTACAGAAACTGTCTTTTCTCCGAATTCTTTCCATTGCAGGCACCGCCGTCCATAAAGAGCAGCTAGCGGCATTGAAATCGTTTCCTCAATTGCAAAAAGTAGCAATTTGGAACACTTCTTTATCGATACCTGAATTAGAATCCTTCAAACAACAAAAGGGGAAAATAAGATATGAAATCGGTAAACGAACCGATACAATGGTACTGAAATTATCGATGCCTATTTTTCAAAACGAAGAAAAAGTTATTACTGGTCCGCTTGCCTTAAAATTGAAGCATTATATTAATGGCGTAGCAATCAGGTACACGACAGATGGATCTGAGCCAGACAGTATTCAATCAAAATTGTATGATAATAAGGTTGAGATAAATAGAGGTACGTTGGTTAAAGCAAAAGCCTTTAAGTCCGGATGGATCAGCAGTGATGTATCTCAACAGTACTTTTTCAAGAGTGGGTTTTTACCAGATTCTGTACAACTACTTACTGCTGCTGATCCAAAATACAGTAAGGGTGGCGGAAAAATACTGTTTGATCTTGATAAAGGCGACTTAAATACCACCACGGGAAAGTGGTTAGGGTTCAAGGATAATAAAATGGAGGCGATCTTTTTCTACAAAAAGCCAATTATGGCAAGCACCGTAACCGTTAGTATGATGAAATTTTTGAGTCCCTATATTTTTCCGCCTTCATTAATTGAAGTTTGGGGAGGTAATGATGCTGCGCATTTAAAATTATTAGGAAGGCTAAAACCTGATCAACCTTTAAAAGATGAAGCAGGAGAGGTAGTTGCTTATGAAGTTCCATTTGCCGAACAATCGCTTAGGTGTATTAAAGTAATTGCAGTACCTGTTGGTAAACTCCCGGCGTGGCATCCGGGAAAAGGCAGTAAGGGTTGGGTATTTGTAGACGAATTGCTGGTA
>JBJXDV010000028.1:0-3579 GCA_046153465.1 Chitinophagaceae bacterium | reverse complement strand
TGAAAAAAAATTAGCTACACGATGGAACCAGTTATTGCTCGATGCAATCTGCTTCACCAAAACCTCTCCTCCATTAGCCGCACGTGCATTTGCCATGGTACATACCGCTATGTTTGATGCCTGGAGCGTTTATGATAAATTCGCCATCAGTACCTCCACCGCACAATATATTAAACTGCCCGATACTGATTGCACCAAAGAAAACAGACGCAAAGCATTTAGTTTTGCCGCTTATCGTGTACTCACAGATCTTTTCTGGCTGGTACTGCCTCCCGAAAACAGGAATATGTTTCGCGACCTGATGTGCGAATGCAACTACAATCCGGATGATACCACCATTGATTGCAAAACACCGCAGGGTATCGGTAACCTGTCAGCGAGAATGATTATTGAATGCCGATACGGCGATGGAGCCAACCAGTTAGGTACGCTGCGTTTACCAAACTGGTCCGATTATACTTGTTACGCCCCCATCAATACCTGGGAAAAAATAAATGATCTTAATCATTGGCAACCCTTACGAATACAAAAACAAGGCGAATGGAAAATTCAGAATTTCCTCGTTCCTCATTGGGGATTGGTAAAACCTTTTGCATTGAATAATGCTGCACAATTTCGTCCCACCGCCCCTGCAAAAAAAAATACGCCCGAGTTCTTCGGTCAGGCCGCCGAAGTATTGCACATAAGCGAATGCCTAACCGATAAACAAAAAGCAATAGCAGAATATTGGGCCGATGGTCCCGGTACCTTTACGCCACCGGGTCACTGGTTTGAAATTGCACAGTTTATAGCCGCCAAAAAAGAATACGGAAATTCTGATTGCATAAGAATGTATTTTTTATTGGGAAATGCTGTATTAGATGCGGCTATTGCTTGCTGGGAGTGTAAACATTTTTATGACTATGTGAGACCCGTTACGGCCATTCGTGAATTAAACAGGGGCAAGAAGATTCACGCATGGGGTGGCCCCGGCAAAGGAACTATAGAAATGAATGGCGAAGAATGGATGCCCTATCAACCAATGGATTTTGTAACACCTCCTTTTCCTGAACACGTTTCTGGCCATAGTACATTCAGCCGTGCAGCCGCCACAATACTCAGGTATTATACAGGCAGTGATGAATTTGGAGGTTGTACCATTGTAGAACGTGGCACTTCGGCTATTGAACCGGGTATTACTCCAAAAGAAACAATAACATTGGAATGGCCAACCTTTAGCAGCGCAGCAGAAGAAGCAGGCATTTCGAGATTGTATGGCGGTATCCATTTTCAAAATGGTAACCAACACGGTCAAAAATTAGGAAATGATATCGCTGATTGTGTATGGAAAAAAGGAACTTTTTATTTCAACAATTAAATAAAAAAATATGCCGGTCATTTCGGTGGTAATACAAAAAGGTGGTTCCGGTAAAACAACCACGGCAGTAAATTTAGCAGCCGCCTTACAATTAAAAGGGAAAACAATTTTATTGGTAGATGCTGATCCGCAGGCAAACCTCTCTCAATCTTTTGGTATCAGCGATGAACCCGAAAGAAACTTGTATACTGAAATAAAAAAAGAAATCAATGGCGAAGACAGTGATGTGAAAAAAGCCATCATTGAAATTAAAAATGGTTTGTCTGTATTCCCTGCTTCTATCGAATTAGCGGGTGCAGAATTAGAATTAATCAGTGTTTACGGAAGAGAAAATATTATCAATACCATTCTTCAACCTGTATTAAAGGAATATGATTTTATTTTTATTGATTGTCCGCATGCCATTGGTATGTTAACCGTAAATGCATTGGTGGCCAGTGATTGGGTATTAATTCCGCTGCAGGCAGAATTTCTTCCATTAAAAGGAGTATATAGTTTTATGCGGCACTATGAAACCATAAAAAAGAAACTTAATAAAAAACTTGATTTACTTGGATTATTACTTACAAAATTTGATGAGCGAAAAACAATGAATCAACAGGTAAGGGAAAGACTTACAGAAGAATTTCCGGGAAAAGTATTTGAAACAACTATACGAACGAATATTCAACTGGCTAAAGCACAGGAAGCAGGAAAAGACATTTTCAGTTTCGACAAGCATGCACACGGTGCAGAAGATTATATGAAAATGGCAGAAGAATTCCTTTTAAAGTTGTAACTTATAAAAACATTCTGGCATTACTATAAAACCTTTTGCTATGTCTTATTCAAACCGAATTTACCGCCAGCGCAATGCCCATGCATATGATACGGGTGCAAAAAAAGAGCAATCTTCTTTTTTTAATAAATCAACCGATCAAACGACTTCAAAAGCAGGTAAGTCTTCCTTTTTCCAGGCAAAATTATCAGTAGGGCAACCAAACGATAAATACGAGCAGGAAGCAGATGCAGTAGCCAATGCTATCGTAAATCATCAACCGGGTAATGCACCTGTAGTACAACAAAAAAAGATAAGTACTATTCAGCGGTTAGCAACGCCAATGGAAGAAGAAAAATTATCAACCAATGATGAGCGCATGAAAAGAGATAAGGAAATTCAGGAGAAGCCTGAATTGCAGATGATGTGCCCCGGATGTGAAGAAGAAGAAAAGGAACATGCTGTTCAAACAAAAGCCGAAGGTGGAGGAACTGCTTCCGCAAAATTATCTTCGAAAATAGAAGGCGCAACCGGAAAAGGAAAAATATTAGCGGGAAAGACCTTGTCGGAAATGAATGATTCTTTTGGGGTTGATTTCAGCAATGTATCTGTTCATACGGATTCTGATGCTACTCAAATGAATAAGGAATTGGGTGCGCAAGCGTTTACTCATGGAAGTGATATTTATTTTAATTCAGGAAAGTACAAACCAGAATCAACAGATGGAAAACAGCTATTGGCACACGAGCTTACCCATGTAGTGCAACAGGGGTATGCTACCGGGCAAAAACATATTCAGCGTTTTGGGGATTTTGGGTTTGAAGATTTTAATCTGTTTGGTGAAGAAGAGGAAGA
This sequence comes from Chitinophagaceae bacterium, assembly GCA_046153465.1. GTDB lineage: Bacteria > Bacteroidota > Bacteroidia > Chitinophagales > Chitinophagaceae > Endoryza. The sequence continues at coordinate 610 of JBJXDV010000028.1, read as the reverse complement.
AACAACTACTGCGGCGAATGAATTTGAAAATCCGTTTGGTGGCACTTCTCCTTTGGGTTCTTTATTTGGCAATACATTTCCTGGTCAACTTGGACTTCCTGCCTGGGACACTAGCTTTTTAGATATTACACTAATGTCACCAAATGCAACCTGCATTGGTAGCGCCTCTCCTACCCGAGTGGTTCCAATGAGCAATTGTAATGCATCACATTTTTGCACAATACCTGCAAACTTCAACTTCAATTTGTTTTTTCACTACGATGCTGATATAATTATAAGGCCCCAACCATTTTCAGATGCAGACGTGACCATAGGTCTCGATTTTATTCCCGACGGTCAACTGACGCCAACTTTTTCGAAGCATCAATCGGGAAAAGGAGTTTATAACGGTCCAGGAAACCCGCTAAAGGTTCCCTTTGGAAATAATTTTTCTTTTTCTACAAATTCTGACGGAACATTTTTTGTTTTTGCACAAATGGTTGATTCAGCTTCCGGTAAAACCGTGACCTATATAGATTCAATTCGTTGCACAATAATTCCCTGTACCTGATAAAAAATAGTTTACTGATAAATCTAAAACATACTATGGTTCATACATTACCTGCCGAAT
>JBJXDV010000027.1:0-6222 GCA_046153465.1 Chitinophagaceae bacterium | reverse complement strand
AATTCGTTTTGCCTGCGGGCCGACAATACAATATACGCACCGGCTTTAGCAAGTTCTTTTACAATGGCTTCACCAATTCCTGAAGATGCACCGGTTACCCAGGCTATTTTTTTTTGATACATTTCTTAACTATAATTATTATTTTTTATTTATGGTACGAGCAGACTTAAATTTTCACGGAACAAATTCAAGAACACAGAGGCACTTTCTGATCCATGATTCATTTAATAGATAAAAATAGTTCAACCAGCCGATTTTTGGAAAGTAAATAAAAATGGAAAATTATACCAAAAGAAAAAAGATATAAATCCTGAACGCGAAAGATAAGAATTTAGCAAGATTTTGGCCAGATCTATCTACCTAAATATATATTCCTGATAGCTTAATGGAATTTAAAAATCAATGGGAAGGTAAATGGATAGTCTCTTCAACTATTGGATAACCATTGTTATTAAGATAAGCAAGGCCCCGTTCGATTTATAGTGAATTTTAATAAAAAAATAGTTAAGCAGCATTGGCAGATATATACCGTACCAGCGTTCTTTTAGCAATCGGTAAAAGGGTTTCATCAACCGGAAAACTAAGATCGGTTTCAATAGAATATACAGCAGGATTGGGTAGCTCTTTCCGGTTTCGGATAAGTTCTATTTTTATTAATTCGTAGCTATTAACCATATTCCGCTCATATTGTCCAATGAATTCCGTTTTTATAGAACGGTATTTTTCATCATGCTTTTCAAAAAAACTGAGCCGGTATTGATATATTCTTGTTTCGCGATGAGACCCCTCACTTAGAAAAAAATAACCTTCATTGATTTCGATAGGCATTAGTCCGATGGGAAAAATTGAAAGTTTTTCCTCTACAAATTCATAAATTTCAGTACCACTGCTAATGGCCAGCCTCATTTTGCCGGCAGCGTATTGAATAATTTCTTCCAATTCCTCCATCAGTTCATCATCCTCAATAATCTGTTCGTACAATAATTGCAATTTTTCCAATTGAATGCCCGATAATTTTTTCGGAAACTGATCCTTTAAGAATTTTTTGTTTTCACGAAAAGATACCAGGTTGTTGTAATGAAAAATAAGGTCGGCGAGCTGGGGATAGAGTTTATTTTCATTGAATTGTTTTCCGATCTCCTGCAAATAGGCGAGAAGGGTGTACTTTTTTAATTCAAAATCAATGTATCCTTCAGCGAACCACGTTTCGGATAATGACTTCATAAAGGGAGGATTTAGGTTAGTAGTACATGAATTTACTAAAAATTAAGATGTTGATTGCCTGGCCACGTTTAACTGTAATTTCGTTAAAACCCTGTTATATGAATAGATTGCTACTATTATTAATGCCTGCCTTAGTTTTAACGGCTTGCGGCCATACTTATTATGTAGTGAGGCATGCAGAAAAGGCCATACAGGCTCAAAACATGAGCAGCGACGTGGAATTAACCACCCTGGGGTCTCAGCGGGCGATAGCATTGAAAGGTTTATTGCAAAGAAAAAAGATTAGTGCCATTTATTCAACAAATACCATCCGAACAATGTCGACCGCAAAGCCTACAGCCGACTATTTTCATGTAACAATTCAACAATATGGCCCGAAGCCTGATTCCAGCTTTATTGCTTCATTGAAATTATTGAAAAAGAATGTACTTATTGTTGGACATAGCAATACGGTAGACGATATCGTGAATGGGCTAACAGGCACCACTACCGTTGCGGCAGATTTGCAGGATAATGAATACGATAATTTATTTGTGATAAAAATAAATGGCAGTAAAATAAAATTTCAGAAGAAGAAATACGGCAAGTAACAATTGATTATTTTTTTTAGACAACATTGCAACCCGTGACATAGAATAGTTCAATCACATTATTCTACATCAAAGCCCACCGTTGAAATAACCGGTTTGTATACAGCAACTGCTTTTTTGATCTTATCTAACATTAGTTGTAGTTGTTTCAACGAAAACACCTTTCCTTTTAAAAATACCATGTCTATGGATTTTGTATGTCGTATGTCCTCTAACGGATTCTTGGCGAGCAACACTAAATCAGCAATTTTATTAACGCTCACTGAGCCTTGTTTATTAACCAGGTTAAAAAATATTGCAGGATTAATGGTGGCCGTTTTTAAGGCCTCTCCATTCGATAAGCCTGCTTTTACCAACCATTCTAATTCTTCATGTAAACCAAAGCCAATATAGCAATGCGGGTTGGTGAAATCGGTACCTGCAAGTAAGGGTATACCGGCTTCATGAATCAGTTTTGTTATTTTCAATTTTACTTCAAATTCATGTTTTGATTGTACGAAATCTTTTTCAGTCCACGATTTAAACCGAAAATCTTTCCGGTAATCCCAAAAATTTCGCATAAAGGTTCCCATATAGGCCATTCTTTGATCATTCAATAGCGTGGTATCATTTATATAGGCTATTCCATGATTAACGGTAAGTGTAGGGCATACCCAGGCTCCCGTTTTTTTTACCTGCTTTAAAATGGTTTTTAATTTATTCTCATTAAACGTTCGAAAAAGAAATTCTTTTCGATTGGCCCGTATAGAAAAGTTGCTATCTTTTATTTCTCCCCGTTGATACTTAAACCAATAGTCAGCGCTATCGCTGGCACTTTCAATAAATCCATAGAGATGTTCCATACTTTTTTGCCCGGCTACCGCTGCATCCAGTATAGAAACTTCATTAGGCACATGCCCGGCAAATGGAATATGTTGTTTACGACTCTCATCGGCAATCGCCATAAAACTATTTCTGCTTAAGAGAGAATAAACTTTAATAAAGTCTACTTTAAGAATATTTTTTAAGGAATCGACTGCTTTTCGTGCACCTGCCTCAGTACTAACGGCTACGGAACCTGGCCAGATAGGTTTTGGCCCGTCAACAATGGGTCCTGCTGCAAAAAAAAGAGGGCCATTTATTTTTCCTGCTTGTATTTTCTCTCTCCATTGGGTTACATTACTCATCACGTCAAACATACCACGTACGCCCGTAATGCCATTAGCTAATAGAAGAGGAAATGTAGTTTCGTCGTTCCAGATATGTGTATGCATATCCCATAATCCGGGGATCAGGTACCTGCCTGTTGCATCAACAGTTGTATCCGCCTGCCCATTAATTTTATTGATTCTGGTCGATATATTAATAATAATAGAATCTTTAATAAGTACGAACTGATTTTTTAGCAACGTTGAGTGTTCAACATCTACTATTGTTACATTCTTAATTAAAATGGTATGTTGTGTTTTTGCGTCAATATTGAGCGAAATAAAAAACAAACAACAAATAAAGAATCTACTCATGCACTATGTGATTAAACTTTACCAGAAGTAAATATTTTTATAAAATTGGGTGATGATGTTTTATTCCTAAAACCTGCACTAAAATATACTTCACTGTTAAGTAATATCATTAAATTCAGGAACAACTTTAGCCACTTATTCAACAGTAATAACAGCGGAGGCAAGATTAGCCGGTAAAACGATGATTATATTTCCCTGTTTGCATCAAAATTTTCCAACTCTTTGGCAACAGCGTTTAGAAAGGTTGCGCCTAAAGCACCATCAATAATGCGATGATCGTAACTCATACTTAAATACATCATGTGGCGGATCGCAATGGAATCACCTTGCTGCGTTTCAATAACAACTGGTCTTTTTTTGATAGCACCTACTGCTAATATGGCTACCTGCGGTTGATTAATAATTGGCGTTCCCATCAAACTTCCAAAGCTTCCAACGTTGGTTAATGTAAAGCTGCCGCCACTCGTATCATCGGGTTTTAATTTGTTGGTGCGGGCAGCATTTGCCAATCCATTCACTTGTTTGGTTAATCCAACCAGGTTTAACCGGTCGGCATTTTTAATAACGGGTACGATCAGGTTACCACTTGGCAGGGCCGCAGCCATTCCCATATTAATATCTTTTTTTACAATTAGTTTATCGCCATCAATACTGCTGTTAAGCCAGGGGTATTTTTTTATACACTTTACGATTGCTTCAATAAAAAGTGGAGTGAAAGTTATTTTTTCATTCTCTCTTTTTTCAAAATCTTTTTTAATACGCTCGCGCCACAAAACCATATTCGTTACATCTGCTTCGGTAAAACTGGTTACATGTGCGCTGGTATGCTTGCTATCTACCATATGCTTTGCAATCAGTTTGCGCATACGGTCCATTTCAACAATTTCTACATTGCCAGAATAAGAAGCTGTAAGTTGTGAGTCAGGAGCTGTGGATTGTACCGATTCTTTATAAGTAACAGGTTCCTGTTGTAAATAAATAGATTCCGGTTCCTGGCCACTGACTTTTGTATTGTGGCTCCATGCTCTAGGCTCCGAACTTACATTACCTGACTTCTTTCGATTTATAAATTCAAGAATATCTCTTTTAGTAACTCTTCCTTCGTTACCACTTCCTCCTAGTTTTTCCAATTCGCTCATACTTATTCCTTCACTGGCGGCTATATTTAAAACTAGAGGTGAATAGAATCGACCCATACTATTCCCGTTTGTAGATGCCTGTTGGTAACTGGCAGATTGGGATGAATGACTGGGAAAAGAAACTGGATCTATTTGTTTGGGTTGATAAATTATCTCTTCCGAAATGTTTGGTGAAATGGGGATGGTGGTATTAGCTGTTTCTACGGCACCGGTTTTTATTCTGGCAATTACTGCACCCACGGGTACCACATCGTTTACATTAAATAACACAGCGTCTAAAATACCTTCAGTGGTGGAAGGAACCTCACTATCTACCTTATCGGTTGCTATTTCTAACAGCGTTTCATCCATTTTAATGAAATCGCCTGGTTGTTTCAACCATTTCAAAATGGTTGCTTCCGTAATACTTTCGCCCATTTTAGGCATGGTCAGGTCAACAACAGCCATCGTGAAAATATTTTTTGAATGTATAGAATTGATGAATCAAAAATATTCAAATTTTAATGAATGTTAATGGATGCAATTTGCGTATAAGTAGTTTAAGCCAACTAACTACACCAACTTTTTATTATTAAAGCGCCAAAGGTAATGATTTGCCAACAATCGTTAGCAATCGAAAATGATCCTATATCGCCCAGACAAACTTTAATGTTCCAGTATAAATTTTCTCAACATATTCATACCATTATGTGCCGTTAATTCGGTATTTCGATGACGGTCGAAGCGGAAATGAAATGCATGGGTACGTACTTTTTCTTTATTTCCTACAGCGATCCATACTGTTCCTACTGGTTTTTCAGGAGAGCCGCCATCCGGTCCCATAATACCAGAAGTTGCCAGCACATAATCTGTATTCAGGTTTTGCAATGCTCCATTCATCATTTCGATAACGGTTTCTTCGCTAACAGCGCCGGCAGTAACGAGCGTTTCTGCCGACACATTCAATATGTTTTCTTTTATTTCATTGGCATAACTAATAATGCTCCCTTTAAAATAAGCACTTGACCCGGGAATAGACGTAATTAAATGAGCAATATATCCGCCCGTGCAACTTTCTGCTGTAGCCATTGTTTTATTCCGTGATTTCAATAATCGGCCCAATGCTTCCTGTAATGAAACATCTTCATCAATTACCATCACATCAACCACCTGCTGTTTCAGCATATCGAAAAGTGCTTCCAGTTCAGCAATTGTTTTGGTATCATTACCGGTGGCACTTAATCGAAGTTTTACCATACCATAATTTGGGAGATAAGCCAATTTAATATTGGTAGGTAAATTAGTTTCAAAATCATTAATACGTTCGGCAAGAAAAGATTCACCGATGCCCGCTGTTAAAAGTGTACGGTGAACAATCGGAACCATCTGAAACCTTTGTTGCAATTGAGGTAACACATCGGTCACCAACATTCCCTTCATTTCGTTTGGTACCCCCGGCATGGAAACAAAAATTTTTCCTTCTTTTTCAAACCACATTCCCGGGGCAGTGCCTCTTTTGTTTTGCAGAACGGTACATACATCGGGCACTTCTGCCTGTTTAAGGTTTCGTTCAATGAGGGGCCTGTTTAATTTTTGGAAGATAGTTTTCACATTGGTAAGTGCGCCTTCATTAACTACCATTTTGCCGCCAAAATACTGGCAGAGTAAAGGTTTGGTAATATCATCAGCGGTTGGCCCAAGGCCTCCAGTGATCAAAATAATATCTGATAATTTACTTTCTTCTTCGAGCGATTGCCATATATCTTTCCATACATCGCCAATAGCAAG
>JBJXDV010000026.1:0-61127 GCA_046153465.1 Chitinophagaceae bacterium | reverse complement strand
CTGCAGCTCCGAATAATGTATACTTACTGGCAGGTGGCTCGGGCACTACCGCTTTTGTAGGTCTTTTTGTATCGAATAATAGTGGGGGTTTGTTTGGTTTGAGAAGCAACACGCCGAATATTTTTGGTACTCAATATGGAACTGGTGGACCAGCCAGGAACCAATCCAATTACGATATAACCCTTGCTGTAAATACATTAAATACAAACCAACTTTTAATGGGAGGTATTTCTGTCTGGCGATCGAACGATGGAGGAAGTAGTTGGACAGAAATTACTGACTGGACATTTGACAACCTAAGTTCAAATTATGGCGATGCTGATTATGTACACGCGGATATTCATCAGATAATTGTAAACCCATTGAATAACCGCTTTTATGCTGCTTGTGATGGCGGTATGGCGTGGACGGATAATGCAGGAGACAATTGGGTACAGATACATAATCTGCAAATCACCCAGTTTTATAAAATCGAAGGTATTAATGAAAGAGGACATGTTTGGGGTGGCGCCCAGGATAACGGTATCATTGAATTTAATGACGACGAGAATGATAATATATACAATTATAAATCATTTAGACCGGGCGATGGTTATGATGTACTGACTGATGTAGAAAATCAAAATGATTCTTATTGGTCCGTAAATCAACGTATCATAGCAGACGGAATAATAGATATTGATATCAGTATTCCAAACGAGCAGAATTTTTTTAAGCTACTTGCTATGCATCCTACTGATGAAAACAGGATTTATGCCGGAAGTGCATCTGCTTTATGGAGATCAGTTGATCGGGGAAGTAATTGGGGTGTTATTAATACAAACAATTGCCAGGGAGCACTGGCAGTTTGCCCCAATAATGTAAACAGAATTTATGCTGGCAATACCGTGCTTATTCGTTCAGATAATATAGGATCAACAACTCCTTCAATTACTGTTATTACTCCGCCAGAACTTGCAGGTTCTGTTTTCCCTATTAGTTCTTGGGCACGTATTACGGGAATTGCTGTAAATCCTGTAAACTCCTCTGAGGTATGGATTTCTATTGCAGGCTATGGATCAGGAGTAAAAGTATATAAATCTCTTGATGCAGGTTTAACCTGGCAAAATGTAAGTGGTTCATTACCTAACCTGCCTGTAAATTGTATTAAAATGGATGGTGCAGGTAATGTTTATATAGGAACAGATATTGGTGTTTATGTAAGAAATAACAGTTTATTGGACTGGACCCCATTTTATAATGGGTTGCCACGTGTTCCTGTAACCGATATTGAATTTAGAAATAATCCAACTGTAGGAAATCCAGAGGTTTTGATTGGAACATTTGGAAGAGGAATATGGCGCACTGCACCTTTTCAAAATTGCACGCTTAATTTAATTTTAGCTGGGGTCTTAGGCGGACAAATTTTTTACCAGGCCTCCAATACTATTCAAACGCAAAACCAGGTAAACGGAAACCTTGGTAATGAAATAAATTATCGTGCCGGAAATGCTATTAATCTTTTATCCGGTTTCCAGGCTCTCCAGGGATCAAAAGTGAATGCAAAAATTGCTGATTGTTCTGGAGGGGTTCCCCTTAAAATAAACTCAACAGAGGTCTCAGGCGATAGTTCATTAATAAAGCAATAAAATTTAAATTTTGACTTACTGAAAAACAGGTAAGCCCGTTATCATCATAATAAACATACAAAGCATCCAATTAATTAGATGCTTTGTATGTTTATTATTAAAACTTATTTCTAGCGCTTATGTACTATTTTTTTTATCAATTTACGTAAGCTATTTTAATTTAAAGCCTGAATTTTTTCATCAAAGTATTAAAACTGCCGGTAATTACATTGTATTTGGTAAACGTTTCTATCTCATGTTTGATTTTCTATAAATTACCCAATGTAGCACAAGCGGGCAGAATAAATTTATCAGTTTATAGATTCATGCTATGAAAATTTCCCTCCGAATCTTTTTTTAAGAAAGCATTGAGTCTCCAAGGCTTTTCCCCAACGAAATAATAAAAGAAGCAATACTAATACTGGTGGTCTGGTTCCTCCCCATAAGTATATCTTTCATCCCCGTCATTGATCCCTTCTTCCCCTTTACCAACTTTTTACCTATAAGTCAACTGTAATTTACTCTTGCATTCAATGCCAGGAGATACACCGCATTCAAAAACATTTTTTAATTCATTAAAAACACGTTATGAGAAAGAGTATTACGACTTTGCTTATCGTCAGCGCATTCTTTAGTACAGGTTGTATTAAAACCTTATTTGATAAGAAAAAAGATCCGGCCGAAGATCTTAAAACCAAATACACCGGCTTTTGGGTTTCTTCTAAAGGAGCGGAAGATGCCAATGGCAATGGAGTAGTAGATGCAAGTGAAATACAAGCCATCAATGGATCGTCTGACCTCAATCTGGATAATAATGGTACTTACACCTATTCTATCAGAACAAATGGAAACGTATTTACCATGCGCGGTGATTGGCAGGTAAATACGGATGGCAAATCAATTACCATCATGGATCCAGCCAATGGAAGTATTCGTTTCGATATTAAAAACGATAAAGAAATCCATACCGAGCCAATAAAGTCTAATGGCAGAACAACCTGGCTTATTTATAACCGTTAGTATTTATTCACCTTTAAATAGAATGATTATGAAAACTTTGCTTATGTATGTGTTGGTTTCCTTCTTAATACCCGGAGGTAACACTACAACAAATCCAGGAAAAAAAACAAACAATGAATCCGGTAAGGAAATCGTAATTGCAAGTGATATTACAATTTCTACTCCCGAAGGACCGGTAACATTAAGATCAGGAACCCCAATTGTAATTGAAACACTTCAAACGCTGAATGCGAAAAATCTTTCCGAAGGGCAAACAGTGAATGTTCGTGTAAAATACAATGTAGTGGTAGCTAAACAAATTGTGGTGGCTGCAGGCGCATTGGGCAATGCAACCATTTCTGAAATTTCTAAGCCGGGTATGTTTGGGAAACCCGGAAGAATTGAATTGCAAATTCAGAGTATTCAAGCTGTTGATGGTCAGCAGGTATTGGTAAGCGGTATGCCTATGATAGCAGAGGGCCAAAATAAACGAGCCCTGGCTTGGAGTTTATCGATCGGGTTATTAATTCTTACATTGGTTGGTGGCGCTATCGGTTTTTTTATCAAGGGCAAACCGGCTGAATTAAAAGCAGGAACTGGTTCAAACGCTTCTGTTGCTTCTGATGCGCAGGTAGATGTTGACGAAAAATAATAGGTAGTAGGTTGTACTTTGTATTCATTCTTTGTCCGTTACCTCACCAGGAAGAGTTATTAAGTCAAAAAGGCATAGGTATTAATGGGCCGGCAGATGTTTCCTGGATTACTTATAAGCAAAGTCAATTTTCTGTCGGCCTGTTGTACCTTTTTCTAACAATCAATTAATTTCAGAACATTGCATCCGCTGGTTTTAAAATTGTTACTGTCGCCAATAATTTTTGTGTGCGTATCTAATTTCTTAGATACGGAGAAAGAACGAAAAGTGGAGAAACTGAAAAGAAAGAATGATTTACCGGTTGGGAATTGTCGCGTTGTAATTGATAAATCAGATTATTTATTGCGATTGTATGATGAGCAGGGATTATTTGCACGATATCCGGTGGTATTTGGGGCCGAACCAGATAAGGATAAGCTAAATGAAGGAGATCGTAGAACACCCGAAGGAAACTTTAGTATTCGAACAATCAAAAAACATAAGAAATGGGATTATTTTTTATTGTTCGATTATCCGAACAGACTCAGTATTGAGAAATTTGAACGGCGGAAAAAAGAACATGTGATTAATGAAATGGATAAAATTGGCGGGAGTATTGGCATTCATGGTACCTGGCCAAACGATAACTATTTAATTGATCGGTATAACAACTGGACAGATGGTTGTATCTCTTTAAAAAATGCAGCTATCAGGGATCTAATGCATTTTATTAAGCCAGGCACCGAAGTAACCATTCAAAAGTAAAATGCGCTTATGAATTTTTTAAAGAATATTAAACCTGGCCATAAAATCAGCTTTATAATTTTTCCCAATTGGAATATGCTGACCATCTATCTGTATCGTTTGATCACTTTCATTAATGGCGGTAATGCAAAGCAGGTTCACCATATATTCCTTATGAACCCTGATAAAAATGGCAGGGGGTAATGATTTTTCAAAAGCAGTTAACGATTGTTTGATGGCATATTGATTTTTTTGGCGGGTAAACAACCGAATATAATTCTTGGCATCTGTTTGCACAATGGTAATATCTTCTTTTAAAACAGGCTTTAAATTTTTGCCCGTTCTAATCATCAGTTGTTGGCTTCTAGTTGCTTCCTCATCGATCTCCCGGTAAAAAGAATCCTGCGGAAAATCGGATTTAAGTAAAGCCGCTTTTAAATCCCCCTTATTAACAGGCTTATGCAAATAGGCAATCGGATTTAATTCATAACATTTTCGGATTACTTCTTCATCAAGGTAGGAAGTAACAAAAATAAACGGTATATCAGTTTCTTCTTTAATCGCTTTGGCGATGGAGATACCGGAAAAAGTGCCATTAAGATTGAGATCGATTAGTAATATATCCGGTTGAAGCTGCCTGATCTTCATCAGGGCATCAATACCTTCATTCGTGTATCCCAGCCAGGTATATCCCAGTTCCTCTGTGGTTATCCGGATATCTTCGGCATGCACCCATTCGTCTTCAATCAGGAATAATTTCTTCATGCGCGGGAAAATGGTAGTTTACAAATCTTGTTTGAATTGAATGCGAATAGTAGTTCCTTTTTCCAATTCGCTTTCCAAAAATAATTCTCCTTCATTCAGGGCAACCATTTTTTTTATAAGTGAAAAACCAATGCCGCTTCCTTTTTCTCCCCGGGTACCGCTGGTTGTTTGTTGTAAAGGTTTCTCCATTAATTCTTTTACTTTTTCCTGACTCATCCCAATACCACAGTCGGCAATCACTATTGTATAAAGTTTTTCCATTTGTTCACTATAAATGGCAATAGACGCTTTTTCAGTAAACTTCACTGCATTGGAAATAATATTTCGAACGATAAGCTGAAAAGCTTCTTTATCAATGGAGATTGTATCATTGTTTTTTAAAAGGCTTACGATATCTATATTTTTAAGACGAATCATTTCATAAAAGGGTTGAAGTACTTCTTCAACAGTTTCCCGTACCAATACCTGTTCTTTTCTTGGTTTAAATCCATCCAACTGCTGCACACTCCAAAACAGTAAATTATTGATGGTACTTGAAATTCTCACGGCATTCTCTTCTAATTTTTCTGCATATACTGCCGCATTGGCGATATCATTTTTTTGAAAATAAGAACGCATAATTCTTCCAGCGCGGTTAAACGGAAACACCATACTTTTTAAATCATGCGCAATGATTCGGAATAATTGGTTCTGCAGCGTGGTTAGTTCATTTAGTTTACGGTTAGCGGTTTCTACCTGTTTTTTTTGAACTGCCAATTTTCGGTTTAAGTATACAAAAAAAAGTATGCCCATCAGCGTTATAATTGCTATGATTGAGAATAGCTTTATTCGATTGTTTTGCTCTCTTAATTCTATTTCTTTTTCCTTTTGATCTTTCTCCAGCCGGACAATCTGCAGCGATTTTGACTGATTGTTATACTTGCTTTCGAGATCCTGGGTTTGCAGCGTTACTTCCCTGTTAAGCAGACTATCTTTTATTTGAACATATTTTTTATAATAGCGTATGGCTTCCCGATGATTTCCGGATGCTTCATAGATATCAGCCAATTGTTTATTGGCTACTTCTATCTCTCCTGCATCGTTATAAACGTTACTGATAGCTGTACTCTTGAATGTATAGTCCAATGCCAGCGGATAAGCGCCCTTTAAATAATAATAATTTCCAAGTGTACAATAGATGCTTGCCAAAAAACTTTTATCATTAATTTCGACTGCAAGATTCATACTTTCTATTGCCAGGTTTCGCGCTTCCTCAATTTTAGTACCCTGGTGAAGGAATATTTCTGCCAGTGCCCGTAGGTTGTAGCACAATTCTATTTTATTTTTATAGAAACGTGCCGTATCAATACTTTGCCTAAGGGTTCGTTCTGCTTCAGTGAATTTATTTTGTAAGGAATAGGCACGCGCTAAAAATCCTGAGGCCCGGCAGAAAAAACTTTTATAGCCATTCTTGCTAGAAATGGCAACTGCTTTGGCTGCATAGTCTTCTGCTTCCTTATAGGCTTTCATTTTTCGATAGCAGTACGATAAGTTGATAAGGGCTGTTGGCATGGAGGCGTAGTTTCCCTGTTGTTCGTATAAAAGCATTGTTTCATTTAAAATGGATACTGCCTTTTGATAGTAACCCTCGTTGGTTAGTAATAAACCAAGGTTATTCAGAATATTACCTTCAGTGCTGTCTAAACTATTTGCTTTTGCAAATTGATAAGCAAGCAAAAAATTTGCTCTGGCTGAAGGTATATTGCTCTCATTTGTATAGATATTGGCTTTGGTTTGGTAGTATTTTCGAAATAACTCCTGGGTAGTAGACGAAAGTTTACTGATTGAAAATCCGCCAATTTCCCGAGTGGAGGCAATGGTATCTTCTATACCTGCATATAAATTAGTGGCCCCTTCAAAATTATAATTAATGAATTCTTTTTTAAGATGAGCGCGCAACCAGAACTGCGACGAATCGACCAGCCTCGTTGCCTTTACAAGATTAAAATTCCTGGATTGAAATCCTGCTGCATTCAGGCCCGCTTGTATTTTTGCTGTATCACTGGAACATAATCTGCCGGAGGCGTATTGAAGATCCATATAATAAGCGGCGGAATCTTTTTGACTCATCGATTCATAAATAACCGCTAACAAATAATACAAACGCCGGCTGCAATCGGGCGTTAGGTTTGAACGGTTCTTACCGATGTATAATTTGATTTCTTCAATTACCGGCTTAAGCTCAGGAAAATCTGTTGTTTCAAAATAGATACAGTTCTTAGTACAATCCTGTGAGTAAATAAAGGTACTGCTTCCCGTTATAATGAAAAGAAGAAATAAGACAATTGAATATTTCGTAAATTTTATTAGTAACATTTACCTATTAAAGATGATATAAAAATTTAGAAGCCGTTTGAATTAATTAATTAGAATCTATTTTTGAATGATTTATGCGCAAAGCGAAGTGAATTTTAAAGCCATTGTCAATAGCTTGCTGTGAAAAAATTATCAAAACCACTGCAAAGTATTTTCCAGTTAAAATTAATTAATTCAAACTGCTTCTTAAAACTATTGTCTGTATTGAAACATTTTAGATAAAAATAAAACATTGAATTCATGTTCCTGCGACACGTAATGCTATTTGTTTTATCACCTGCCTGCGAATTATTCCTATTTGACAAAACAGCTTCTTCGTATATACAAATAAGAAGAGGGTATTTAAAATGTTGTTTAAAGGGGGGAGGAAAAACGACAGCGATAATTTTAGATGCACCCAATAAAAAAAGACTGTTCAATAGAACAGCCTTTAAAATATAATAACCTCCATCGGTTGAGCAAGAACAGAATAAAATAAAATAATTACTTAGTCAGTTTATTTACCTTCTTCGTTAGCTTACTTTTTAAGTTTGCAGCCTTATTTTTATGAATGATACCTCTTTTCGCGAGCTTATCAAGCATAGATGCAACTTCTGTTAATTTGGGAGAGGCTTCTGTTCCAGATTTAATTTCTTTTAAATCGCGGATAGCATTACGGGTAGTTTTGCCATAATACTTATTTCTCTCTCTGCGCTTAGTAGCCTGACGAACATCCTTTAAGGTAGCTTTGTGATTAGCCATGAACACGAAAATTTTAATTCCGATAAATTTCGGGAGGCGAAGGTAGGTTTGAACGGGGGAAATTCCAAAAAACAAAGCCTGAGTTCTGAAAAAACTTCAAAACAGGGCCTGCTCCTAAATTCTTTCGGGTTTTCGGCAGGTACAATTGTTTTTGCCTGTGCATTTCGTTCCTGAGGCGTTGCCATTCACTCTTAAAATTGGTGGTTATCAGGCAATCAGGGTTCACATTACTTTCTCTTTACACATTTTCACCGATATTTGTTTTCCTATATTAAAGTAGTTGTGTTACATGAAAGATTTCTCTTATATCACCAGCTCCCATCCTCAATTTATCGAGAACCTTTACAAGGATTTCGTCAACGATCCCAATAGTATTGACCCGGATCTAAAAAAATTCTTTGAGGGCTTTGATTATGCGATCGGTTCAACAGTTGCTACTGTTAATGGTGAATCAATAAAAAATTCAACTCCTACACCTGTACTACCTGCAGATATTGACTGGATGAGGGAAATCAGGGCTTATCGGATGATTTTGGGATATCGAAACAAAGGACATTTGATTGCCAATACTAATCCGATTCGTAAACGTAAAGATCGTGGAGCGAATATAGAACTGGAGTTTTATGGTTTCACGGATGCAGATTTGGATAAAACATTCCAGGCAGGAAATCTCATTGGATTAGGCACTACTACCTTGCGCGCCATTCATCTTCATCTTGAAAAATGTTATGCTTCGCATGTTGGTATAGAATTCAAATATATAAGTGATCAGAAAAAGGTCGACTGGATCACGAATGAAATGGAGAAGAAATTCACTATTCCATTGTCGTTTGAAAAAAAGAAAAGAATATTAGAGAAGATGAACCAGGGGGTAATGTTTGAAAAATTTCTTCATACTAAATATGTTGGTCAAAAAAGATTTTCGCTGGAAGGTGGTGAAACTACGATTGCGGCATTGGATGCGATCATTAATACTGCTGCTGAAAATGATGTACAGGAGTTAGTCATTGGAATGGCGCACAGGGGTAGGTTGAACATACTAGCAAATATCATGGGCAAAACCTATGAACAGATATTTAGTGAGTTCGAAGGAACTGCTATTTTGGATCAAACCATGGGCAGTGGCGATGTAAAATATCATATGGGTTATGGAAGCGAACTGAAAGCCACCAATGGAAATACCATCCACCTGAAATTAATGCCCAATCCTTCACACCTTGAGGCTGTAGATCCGGTTGTTCTGGGTTTTGCAAGAGCGAAAGCAGATGTGCTTTATAAAAGTGATTATGATAAAATTCTTCCTATACTTATTCATGGAGATGCTTCGGTTGCAGGTCAGGGTATTGTTTATGAGATTTTACAAATGAGTGAACTGGAAGGTTATTCTACCGGTGGTACCATTCATTTTGTAATTAATAACCAAATTGGTTTTACTACCGATTTTGATGATGCCCGTAGCTCGGATTATTGTACTTCGCTGGCAGCGGCCATACAAGCGCCGGTATTGCATGTTAATGGGGATGACCCGGAAGCGGTTGTTAAATGTGTGGAAATTGCCACCCGCTACCGGCAGCAATTTAATTGTGATGTATTTATTGATATGGTCTGTTACCGCAGGCACGGCCACAATGAAGGAGATGATCCAAAATTTACTCAACCTCATCTTTATGCGCTTATTGAAAAACACCCGAACCCAAGGGAAGTATATGTGAAATTTTTGTTAGAGAATGGAGAATCGGATGCACAGGAGCTGGCAAGAGAAATGGAAAAGAAATTTTGGGCCGATTTGCAGGAACGGTTGGATGGTGTAAAACAACACCCACTTCCTTATAATTACCAGCAACCCGAACTATGGTGGAAAAGTTTGCGCCGGGCTTCGATAGAAGATTTTGAACAAAGCCCTGTAACAGCCATTACGGCTATTGACTTTAAGAAATTATTTGATGCCCTAATGCAATGGCCCGCAGATTTTAAACCATTGAAGAAAGTTGAAAAAATTATTCAGGATAAAATAAAATTGTTTGAGACGGATGGTAAAGTAGATTGGGCTACAGGTGAATTGTTGGCTTATGGAAGTATGTTGTTAGATGGAAATGATGTGCGAATGAGCGGACAGGATGTTCGTCGTGGTACCTTTAGTCACAGGCATGCGGTATTGCGAGATGAAAATAATGATAGTTCTTATAGCAGGTTAAGTCGTATTGAAGGAGCCGAAGGACAATTTCGTATCTATAATTCTTTATTAAGCGAATATGGTGTTTTAGGATTTGAATATGGATATACACTGGCTAATCCGCATGCACTCGTATTATGGGAAGCACAGTTCGGCGATTTTTGCAATGGAGCACAAACGATGATTGACCAATTTATTTGTGCAGGTGAGCAGAAATGGAACCGTATGAATAGTGTAACAATGCTATTACCGCACGGATATGAAGGACAGGGCCCTGAACACAGCAGTGCTCGTATTGAACGATTTTTACAATTGTGTGCCGAATTAAATATGGTAGCAGTAAATATTACTACCTCGGCTAATTTCTTTCACGCATTGCGCAGGCAGTTAGCGTGGCCATTTCGAAAACCATTGATTGTTTTTTCTCCTAAG
The DNA here is from genome assembly GCA_046153465.1 of Chitinophagaceae bacterium. Classification (GTDB taxonomy): domain Bacteria; phylum Bacteroidota; class Bacteroidia; order Chitinophagales; family Chitinophagaceae; genus Endoryza. The sequence goes on along the minus strand of JBJXDV010000026.1, from coordinate 50,680 downwards.
GCAAATCTGCGTCACCCGGGTACTTATTCGGTAATGGATGATTTCACGAAAGGAGGGTTTAAAGAAGTAATTGATGATCCATTTATCAATAATGCAATACAGGTAAAAAAAGTATTGTTCTGTACCGGTAAGATATATTTTGATCTGGCAGAAAAGCAGCAAAAAGACACTATAAAAGATATAGCAATTATCAGGCTTGAGCAATTATATCCGTTGCCGCTTACGCAATTGGAGGCGCTTTATAAAAAATACAATAGGGCTACCTGGTTTTGGATTCAGGAGGAACCATTGAACATGGGAGCGGCCTCCTATTTACAAATGAACCTGAAGAGCATTAATTATGGAGTGATCAGCCGGCAGCCTGGGGCAGCTACTGCTACAGGTTATTCTAAAGTTCATAAGCAGGAACAAGACGAAATAATTGATACAGCCTTTAGTATTTAAATTAATCTAAAGGAACTGAATTCTAACAATATTAAATTAGTACCGATTCATTTAAACTAGCGTTAATAAGAGTTTTATGATTGATATAAAAGTGCCAACCGTAGGGGAATCTATCAGCGAAGTAACCCTTCTAAAATGGATAAAAAAAGATGGATCTTATGTAGAAAGAGACGAGGTCATTGCCGAACTTGAAAGTGAGAAAGCTACTTTTGAAGTAAATGCTGAGAAAGCAGGAATATTAAAGCTGGGTAACCTGAATGAGGGTGATACGATAAAGATTGGAGATATACTGGCAACGATTGATGAAACTGCGGTTAAGCCTGAGGGAAAGTCTGGAGGCGGAATACAAAAGCCAGTAGCCGATAGCCAGGAGCCTGGGATTAAACCAGAGGCAACAGACACTAAATCTAACGGTAAGCTACAGCAGTTGAATGTTCAATCTCAGCCTGCTGATATAAAGGCAACCCCGGTTGCATCAGCAATAATTGCCGATAAAAAAGTAGATGCTAAAAAAGTTACAGCCAGTGGCGCAGGAGGGAAAATACTTAAAGAAGATGTGATGGCTGCGTTGAATAATCCCGGAAGGACTGCTGGTGCTGCATTTAGCAGAGATGAAAAGCGGGATAAGATGACGAACCTGCGTAAAACCATAAGCCGGCGTTTAGTTGAAGCAAAAAATACAACGGCAATGCTTACCACTTTTAATGAAGTGGATATGTCGAATATAATGGCTACGCGAACAAAGCATAAGGATAAGTTTAAAGAGATTCACGGTACCAATCTTGGATTCATGAGTTTTTTTACAAAGGCCTGTTGTTTTGCCTTACAGGAGTGGCCATCGGTAAATGCCTATATTGATGGAGAAACGATTCTTTATCATAACTACTGTGATATATCTATAGCGGTATCTGCTCCAAAAGGGCTGGTTGTTCCCGTTATTCGAAATGCAGAAAGCCTGGGAATGGCTGAAATAGAAAAAAAAGTAGTTGAACTGGCTACTAAGGCAAAAGAAAATAAATTAAGTATAGAAGAAATGACCGGCGGTACCTTTACAATTACCAATGGAGGTGTATTTGGAAGTTTAATGAGTACTCCTATTATCAACATTCCTCAAAGTGCTATTTTGGGAATGCATAAAATTCAGGAAAGGCCCATTGCCATAAATGGTCAGGTACAAGTCAGGCCGATGATGTACCTGGCATTAAGTTACGATCATCGTATTATTGACGGAAGAGAAAGTGTAAGTTTTTTGGTGCGGGTAAAAGAGCTATTGGAAAATCCTGAATTATTATTATTTGGAAAGGATCCTGTGAAAACACTATTGGAATTATAATATTAAACAAACTAGATGAGCATGAAAGCAAAATTATTGATTGTTATTGCAGTGCTGGGTATTTGTATTTCTTCCTGCCAGAAAGAAATAAGTTTCGACGGCAATGGCGGACCTGTTACAGGAACGTCGGGAGATCTGCTGACGAAGATCGTTGCTGTTTCTGGAACTGAAACAAATACCACCGAATACGAATACGATTCCGAAAAGAGATTGATAAGGGAAAAGATAACGGGAACATCCCAGGGAACAGATATTGGTAATGATTTAAGAGTAATACGAAATGCGTCAGGTATTATTACAGCTACTGTTCAAAAAAATCAAGGATCAATCACACAAGGTATAGATAGCGTTCTTTCAATCGTATATTATAATTCTTCCACTAATAAGTATACGGCGGTAGTCTCTGAAATATCAGTTGGTGGATTTTCTGTGGCAGACAGTTCATCATTTGTTTATGGAACAGATGGGAAAATTTTAAGGCAGGATAATTATTTAGTAAGCCAATTTCTTGGACCCTCCCCAGTTTTATCATTAGTTACAGATTTCTCCTATGGAGCTGCTGGAATAATCGAAATGCGCCAAAGTGCTTCAGATTTTCAAAATCCCGGAGCACCTCCAATTCCCACAACAATTGCAAAATACAGTTACGACACAAAAGTTAGCCCATTGATAATTCCGAATGGAGAGGCGGCAGTAATTCTTCGAATTGATTTCTCAGCAACCTCAAATCTTTCCAACTATGAATTTACAGATATTGCAAATGGAGGCCCATCAAGTTTTAAGTTGTCTGCCGTATATACCTACAATTCGAAAAACAAACCTATCAGCGGGGTAAGCACACAAATACCCGGCAACAAAAAAACAACCTTTACTTATTTTTACAAATAGCCAACAGGGTTATAAAATAGTAATGCCTCTCTTTACCGACAAAAATTTTTCATTTATGATTACAATGTGAGTCGTTACCATTCTTATATTAATAGCGCTGTTGACATAATTAACGGATATAAAGGAGAGGAGCCTTTTGCTGTTTATTTAAAAAAACTCCTTTCGCTACATAAAAAATACGGATCAACCGATCGCAAACAGATCGCCCATCTTTGTTATTGCTATTTTAGATTGGGTAAAGCGTTTTTAAATCAAACTATAGAGGAAAAATTAATGATAGGCATTTTTTTATGCTCAATAGAATCTTCTAAAGTACTTGCGACTGTTAAACCAGAATGGAATGAAAAGACTTCACTTTCATTGGAGGATAAAATAAGATTCATTCAAATCAACGAAAGTGAATTATTGATTTTTCCCTGGGTAAATCAATTAAGTGATGGAATAGATACTAAATTATTTAACCAATCTTTCCTGGTTCAACCAAATCTATTTATAAGGATAAGACCCGGGGATGAGAAAATTGTTGCAAATAAGTTACAGCTTGCCGGGTACAAGGAAGTAGCCGGGAGCCAAGAGCCAGTAACCTTGAATAAGAAATGGATGCAGTTTGTAAATGATCATTGCATCGCATTGCAGAATGCTACAAAAATTGACGAGATCATTGAATTAGATAAAGAGGCCGTGGTACAGGACTATAACTCGCAACTCATCGCTGGATTTTTGGAGAACCTTCAACCACAAACCATAAACCGTAAACTATCCGTTTGGGATTGTTGCGCTGGCAGCGGCGGCAAATCTATTTTGGCAAAAGATATATTAGGTGATATTAACCTAACGGTGTCCGATATAAGGGATAGCATCTTAATAAATTTGAAAAATAGATTTCAATCGGCGGGTATCCATCAATATAAATCATTTGTGTGCGATCTAACAATCGGGGTTGTGAAGCAACAGAATTACGATCAACTCATTCCAGCAACAGGTTTCGACCTTATCATTTGTGATGTTCCCTGTTCGGGCAGTGGTACCTGGGGCAGAACACCGGAACAATTGTATTTTTTTGACGAGGAGACCATTGATCGCTATGTTTCTCTGCAAAAAAAAATTATATCTAATGTAATACCACGCCTTAAACCTGATGGTTATTTCCTGTACTGCACCTGTTCTGTATTTAAAAAGGAAAATGAAGAGATGGTGTCTTTTTTGAAAAAAAATTTCCAGCTCAATTTGATTAAGATGGAAATTTTAAATGGGTATGATAAGAAAGCTGATACGATGTTTGCAACACTCTTTATTGCTTCAGCATCTTAATTGTTTGCTTGTTCTTACCGTCTGTATATCGAATAAAGTAGACTCCTTTTAACAACTTGGGTACATTTGTGAAGTCAATAAAATAAATAGTTTGATTGTTTATCTCCAGTGATTTTGCGTCTACCAATCTTCCAAGTGCATCCAGTAATTGTACCACGGCCTTTCCGCTGGTGGGAGCTTTTAATACTAACCTGAAATCCTGTTTAAAAGGATTGGGGTAGACTTTCAGCCATTTATTACCTAACAAGGAATCAATATTTCTTACTTCTCTTTCCAGCGTTAGTGCTTCATGCGCTTTTCGGAAATTAGGAATACCGTAACCAAAACGATCATCGGGTGTAAGATATTTATGCGAACTCTTTTGTACCGCATTCATTATTTCCATATTTGTAAATTCCGGGAATGCCTGCCATAAACAAGCAATTAAACCACACACCAATGGATTTGAAAAAGAGGTTCCGTTACCTGCTGAAGCATTTCCTGAGGTGTTGGCAAGTACTGTTCCTTGCCCTACCGAAACGATATTTGGTTTCGTTTTACCTGCACTGTTAGGTCCCCAACTGCTAAAGCTGGCAATCGTTCCGGTAACGGTAGTTGCTCCAATGGTAAAAACGCTATCACCATCTGCCGGACAAGCAACAAACTTCGCATCACCTGCCTGTGCTCCTGAATTACCTGCACTATTGGTAACAATCAGTCCTTTTTTTACCGCTAAATCAGCACCAATGGTAATGATACTTGTATTACCATTACGTTGCGCATAGCTATGATTGAACACCGGATCATCAAAATCAGAATATCCCAGAGAGGAAGAAATCATATCAACACCGGCACTATCTGCATACTCGGCAGCGGCCACCCAATTTTGTTCCTCAATTGGATACTCGGTTGGCGCATCCTCGGTTCTAAAAAGAAAAAATTTAGCGTGAGGAGCCGAGCCAATGATTTGGCCAGGTTTATTCGCCGCGATTATCGAAAAACAGTAAAGACCATGAGGGTGATCTTCTGTAACACTAAGTTCATTTTTTACAAAATCCCATTCACCCAGTATGCGTCCTTGTAAACGCACACTATCCATGGCACTGTTTGTTTTGTATCCAAAAAATCCTGCATCTAAAATTGCAATGGTAATTCCAGCTCCTGTAAAACCAAGATCATGAAGATATTCCCCTTCGTGCAAATGAATTTGATTGAAGCTGTTTCCATAATTCAAGGATGAAACCCCGGCTGTTCCAGTTTGTCCATTGTTGCCATTTCTGCCAAAAACAATTGGCTTTTCGTCTATTGGCTTTATAACCTCATTGAATTTATTTGTGATGGGGGTTACGTCAATTGCGCGCGTCTGAAATCCAATTGGCCCCGATGATTTTACAAATGGAAAGGAATTTATTTTTGAAATTGCATTGGCGTCTGAAGTTCTTATTAAAACCTGGTTCAACCATTTTGAGATATTAACAATAGTAGCGTTAGGAACTAACCGAAGACTATCCAGGTACGCGCCTGATACGGGAAGATCTGTTGAATCAATCGTTAATTTTTGACGGGTTCTCCGCTGAATGGCCTTTAGTGATAAGTAGGTTGACGGATTGGATAAACTATGTACAGTTCCTTTTTTATCTTTTAATTGTACAATATAACCGGTGTATTGTGCTTTTGAGTTTGTACTAAAACAAAGTGCTAACAATAGAAAAAAATATATTTTTTTCATCTCAAAACAGTTTAATACTAACTTAACAAAAGAGAAAGCCACTTAGTTGTGATCTATCATTACCATTTTTATACCATAGCCAATTTTGTAACCCGGGTTTTGGCCATTGGTGGGCTGGTACTCCCAATGAAGAAAGTCGCGGTAGATAAGTCCAATTGCTTCCCCAAATACTTCTTTGCTAAATGTTTTTTCGCTGTATACCGTTGGATCAGCAGGAGCTCCAATAATTTCATCGCGTTGATTTACGGTAATAGTCTTCTCTACAATTTTGTTATTCCAAACCGTAAAACTGTTTGAAACGTTTTCAAACGTATAATCCCAATCATCCATAAACCGAACCTCGGAATTACTGGAATAGGTATCAATAAACGAGTTCCCTTTCCAGTTATATCCCTCTGTTACGGGTAACCTTAGTTTTAGAAAGCGTAAATTATTTTCAACTACTTCAATAGCTTCTCTCGAAGGAATAAGTGAATAGGTTGCACTTGGCGTCCATGGGGAAGTGCCTGTTGTATCACTCAGGTAACGGATAACTCTCCATCCGGGTCTTCCCAGGTTATCAGTAATGGCTGCATCAATAACTTCTTTTGCCTGGTATTTAATAACGGTATCTTTTTGCCCAAAATTGATAAACCGGGTAGAATCGAGGCGATATCGAACATACTTTCCTACCTGTAAATTCATGTACTCAGAAAGTTCAGCAGACGGATAAGTTTCCGTTTTTTTACAACTGTTGAACGATATCAACAGTATCGATATCATTGCCGCCGATGTTAAAATTTTTTTCATAATCAATAGTGCTGTTGATTTGGATCTTGTTCATTTAGGCAATCAATTTATTAAGATCGCTGCTTAAACAAAAAAGTAGCGTTTTAGCCTTCAACTAAAACGTGTTGTATTTCCTTTTATTGCTTGAAAATCCAGCTATTAGGGAGAAAAACAGTAACTAAGAAGTATCTATAAGTAATTATAACACGCTCAATCGGTTTTTTCTATTAGACTCCTGGTTTCCAGTAGTGCTATTACTGCTCAGTTCAAGTTGCCAAGCAATCTACCTTTGAATGATACCCCCGCCAATTACATCTTCTCCTTCATAAAAAACTGCGCTTTGGCCAGGTGCAACTCCTTTTACATCCTCATAAAACCGAACGGCAACTCCTTTTTCATTATTGAATAAATTACTGAGTGCCCCTTTGTCTTTATACCTAATTTTAGTATTGACCTCCATTCCCTCGTTTATACCCTCGTATTTCAACCAATTTATTTTGCCAACCACCATTTCCTGTTGATTCAAATCCTCTTCATCGCCCAATACCACCGTATTTTTTTCGGGATCAATGCCAGTAACATAAACGGGTTTGCCGAAAGTAATATCTAGCCCTTTGCGTTGGCCGATTGTGTAAAATGGATATCCTTTATGTTGGCCAAGAATTTTTCCCTGCTTATCTATAAAGCTTCCCCCGGCTACTTTTTCTTCCAAACCTTCTACTCTTCGCTTTAAAAACCCACGGTAATCATTATCCGGAACAAAACAGATTTCGTAACTCTCGCTTTTTTTGGCAAGTTCGGGATATCCATAATCCTCCGCCATTTGCCGTATCGCTGTTTTTTTATACGGTGCTAAGGGTAGTAATGTTCTGCTCAATAAATCTTGCTGTAGTCCCCATAAAACATAGCTCTGGTCCTTTGTATCGTCAATTGCCTTACTAATAAAATATCTTCCGTTTGTATGCCGATTTATTTTTGCATAGTGTCCGGTCGCAATAAAGTCGCAGCCCAATGCATCCGCTCTTTTTAATAAGGCTCTCCATTTGATATGAGTATTGCACATTACGCATGGATTGGGTGTTCTTCCTGCTAAATATTCTTCAACAAAATTATCAATTACAAAATCACCAAATTCATCCCGGATATCGAGTATATAATGAGGAAATCCATGTTGAACAGCGGCCATGCGGGCATCATTAAAACTATCGATATTGCAGCAGCCAGTTTCTTTTTTGCCACCGCCACTAGCTGCATAATCCCATGTTTTCATCGTAATGCCTACCACTTCATAACCGGCATCATTAAGCATAAGGGCGGTTATGGTACTATCAATACCACCACTCATTGCCACTAAAACTTTTCCATTTCTACTCATAACAACACGGTCCTTTTATAAAGGATTTATATTAATGTGAATGGCAAATATACAAGGAAAGGGTGGGTTGATAAAAGTCCCAATTCTTCCTATGGTTCTCAAGTGTTTATACCGATGCAAGTTTCTTGTACCAATCTTTAAGTAGTAATTAGCACACTTAGCGTTAACAGTGAGAAATTCGTCAGTCTCTGATCTTTCTTATTACATAAAAAAATGATTTCTAATTTGATTTTACGATTGAACGGCGGTAGTATTTTTTATTTATCTTTCTTTTTCATTTATAGCTTATGAGAAAAATTTTTCTTGCAATTTCAATAGTTGCAATTCCCTCTTTATTTTTTGCCCAGGATCTGAAATACTATTTACCAGATTCAGTTAATTATAATCCATCAATTCCCAAACCAAAAGAAATTATCTACCACGAAGTTGGTGAATGGCATGTTACCCACGATCGGTTAGTTAACTATATGAAGGCAATTGCTGCGGCGGCGCCGGATCGTGTTAAGTTGGAAACAATGGGGTTTACCTATGAAAATCGCCCACAGGTATTACTCATTATCACGTCAAAAAAAAATCATGATAATTTAGAATCTATACGTCGGCAGCATGTTCAACTTACTGATCCGGCAAAATCATCTTTGATCAACATTGATCAAATGCCGATTGTGGTTTGGATCGGTCATTCCATTCATGGAAATGAACCAAGTGGTGCAAATGCATCCTTAGTAACTGCTTATTACCTTGCTGCTGCACAGGGAAAACAAATTGATGAATTACTGGATAATACAGTTATTCTTTTGGATCCTTCCTTCAATCCGGATGGATTGCAGCGTTTTTCCACCTGGGTTAATCAACATAAAAGTAAGAACCTGGTAAGCGATCCAAATTCCAGAGAGTTTAATGAGGCCTGGCCAGGTGGTCGTTTCAATCATTATTGGTTTGATTTGAATCGGGATTGGTTACCCGCAGTTCATCTAGAAAGCCAGAACCGCCTAAAATGGTTTCATTATTGGAAACCAAATATTTTAACGGATCATCACGAGCAGGGAAGCAATGCTACCTTCTTTTTTCAACCAGGTGTCGCTTCAAGAGTCAATCCATTAACACCTTCCAGAAATCAGGAGCTTACGGCCAGCCTGGGAAAATTTCATGCTCAATTTTTAGATCGGATTGGCTCGTTATATTTTACAAAAGAAAACTATGATGATTACTATTACGGCAAAGGATCCACGTATCCGGATATTAATGGAGCAATCGGAATTTTATTCGAGCAGGCTTCGTCAAGAGGTCATGCACAACAAACTTCTAACGGAATTTTAAAATTTCCGGCAACCATAAAAAATCAATTTGTAACGGCCTTGTCTACACTGGAAGGGGCAAAAATATTAAGAAAAGACTTTTTAAACTGGCAAAGAGAATTTTATCGAACGGCTATTGCCGAAGCGGGCAAGTCGTTGATTAAAGGGTATGTACTGGGCGATAAAGACGATTTGACAAAAACAACTTTGTTTGTTGAAATGCTCCGGCGTCATCAGGTGGAGGTATATGAATTGAATACTAATTTCTCGATCGAGGGCTTAAATTTTGAAAAAGGAAATGCCTTTGTTGTTCCAACCAATCAGCCACAAAACAGACTGATTCATGCTATCTTCGATAAAACACTTTCTTACAAGGACAGTTTATTTTATGACATTACTGCGTGGACGATGCCTCTTGCCTTCGGATTGAATTATGCCGAATTGGATGCAGCAAAATACAATATTTCTTTATTAGGAAATAAAGTGGAAACAATATCATTGCCAAAAGGGAACCTTATCGGAGGAAAAAGTGACTATGCCTATTTGTTTCAATGGGATGAGTTACTTGCACCAAAAGCTTTGTATGAATTACAGGAAGCCGGAGTACTCGTTAAAACAGCCACCAGTAAGTTTGAAATAGAAACAATGAATGGAGTAAAGAGATTTGATTATGGAACGATTTCAATACCAGTAAAATTACAGAAACTGGATGCGGTAAAACTATATGAGCTCATAAATGGAGTAGCTGAAAAAAATGGAATTACCATTTACAGTGTAAAAACTGGAAATGTGCAAATCGGCAGTGATCTGGGCAGTAATAAAATGATTTCGGTTGCCCGGCCCGTTATAGCCATGTTAGTAGGAACCGGTGTAAATCCAACGGATGCCGGTGAAATTTGGTATTTGCTGGATCAGCGCATGAACATACCTGCTACACACCTTGAGCAAACTACTTTTAACCGTATCGATTTGTCGAAGTACAATACGATCGTTATGGTTGGAGGTAATTACGCAGAATTGAATAAAGAAAAATTGAAAGCATGGGTACAGGGTGGCGGTGTTTTAATAGCATTGGAAGAAGCCGTTCAATGGTCGGCGCAAAATGGTATTAGTTCTATTTCTTTTAAAACACCTAAATCGCCGGTTGACAGCAACAAGAAGTTTTCTTATGTGGAAAGAGAACAGATTGAAGGAGCACAGCAGGTGAGCGGTGCTATTTTTGGAGCCGAAACAGACCTCACACATCCATTGGCTTACGGGTATCATACAAAAATTATCAGCCTTTTTAAGGCAAATAAAGTATTTATGGAAAAAGGAAAAAACCCTTTTGGCTCTCCTTTTTATTATGGAAGCCAGCCATTGCAAAGTGGTTGGGTTAGTAAAGAAAATGGGGATGCTATAAAAAACTCCTCCGCAGTTATTGTAAATACAGTAGGTGCAGGTAGAGTGATCAATATTGCAGACAACCCAAACTTCCGCGCTTTTTGGTTAGGAGGAACTAAATTGTTTATGAATGCTATTTTCTTTGGAAGAATAATTGATGGAGGAAGCGCAAGGGTAGAGGAACAATAGGATGGGAAAAGCTAATAGTTTGGAACAAATGGACAGGCAAAAGTCGATAGTATCAACCGGAAACCATTACAGACGCATTGGATCTGTCTGATATATATGATCTGGGGCATAGTAAAAACCTTTCATTCAACTTGTACAACAGAAAATCCTCTTTTCCTCAGTTATTAAAACTTATCAACGTGAGGATTTTCTTGTTACCTGCACTCATGGAATGTTGTAAATTGCCTATTCAAATTAATTAAGTACGAAGCTAAATTTTAAAGTTATGATTAAGTTACAAGTGATCGGAAACCTGGGTAAAGACTGTGTTACCAACGTGGTAAATGGTAAAAGCGTAATAAATTTCAGTGTGGCACATACTGAGAAGTATAAAGATTCTCAAGGTAATCAGAAAGACAAAACAATTTGGGTAGAATGTGCTTATTGGACCGATCGAACCGCCATCGCCCCTTATCTCCGTAAAGGAACACAGGTTTATGTAGATGGGTCTCCCGAAGTAAAAACCTATGCAAAAAACGATGGTACCAATGGTGCTTCACTTAATTTACGGGTATTAAGTGTTCAGCTATTAGGAGCTAAAAGTGAAGGCAGCTCTGGCGGATCGAACTATAACGCTTCTTCATCAATGGCAGTAAGCGTTCCCTCAGCAAGTGATATTACAGAGCCTATTGATGATCTTCCGTTTTAAGCAGTTGATTTTATTATTAGATAAAAATTATATGCCTTTGCTATGCAAGGGCATTTTTGTTTTCTACCAGTTATTTTTCGTTTATCTTCCCAAAAAAAGCGATATGAGGAACTTCTTTTTTTTATTTATTGTTTTTCATTTTTTATTTTTCGCTTTATCTGCGCAGCAGGTCTACAATACACAAGTTCTTGTAGTAGGTGGAAGTACTGGCGGAACTGCTGCCGGAATTCAATGTGCCAGACTAGGTATTCAGACTATCATTGTTGAGCAAACGAACTGGTTAGGGGGAATGCTTACGGCAGCCGGTGTTAGCTGTACAGATGGAAATGACGAATTGCCCGGCGGAATGTGGCAGGAATTCAGAGAAGCATTGTATGCACATTATGGTACTAGAAATTTATTCACCGGATGGGTAAGCGAAACTTGCTTTGAACCCTCGGTGGGGGATAGCATTTTTAAAGCTTGGTCTGCGAAAGAAAAATCATTATCGGTGTTGTATGGTTGGTATTTTGATAAAGTGTTGAAGACAGCAAATAAAGTAACGGGTGCTATTTTCATAAATAAATCAGGAGAACAACTAATTGTACATGCAAAACTTACCATTGATGGTACCGACCTTGGAGATGTATTTGCAGATGCCGGAGCAGCATTCGATATCGGAATGGAAAGTAAAGAATATTCAAAAGAAAAGATGGCACCTGGAAAAAATAATATAATACAAGATATTACCCTGGCCGCTGTATTAAAAGATTATGGAAAAGGAGTTGATGTAACAATAGCAAGGCCCCAAGGATATGATTCTACTCTCTATTTTTGTTGCTGTACAGATGCGCCTTGTATAAAAGGTAATCCTTATAAAGTGGATGCGCAGAAGATGCTTGATTATGGAAAATTGCCCAATGATAAATACATGATTAACTGGCCGGCTCATGGAAATGATTCTTATATAAATGTTATCAATTTAAAACCAATTGAAAGAGAAAAGGTTTTACAATCTGCTAAAAACAAAACATTGGGCTTTGTTTATTTTATTCAAACAGTTTTAGGATATAAAAATCTTGGGTTGGCTGACGAATTTTCGACCAACGATAAACTACCCTTTATTCCTTATCATCGGGAAGGAAGGAGAATAAAAGGGGTGATTCGATTAAACGCCAATCATCTTATAAAACCATTTAGTCAGGCTAAGAAATTATATCGCACAGGCATCTCCGTGGGCGATTACCCAGTTGATCACCACCACGCGCCTGAAAAAAATGCCCCTGTTATCAATTTTCCCAAAGTTCCATCCTTCAATGTTCCCTTAGGTGCATTGATTCCAGGGAAATTAGAAGGATTAATTGTTTGTGAAAAAGGAATATCTGTTTCTAATATTGTGAATGGAAGTACTAGGCTGCAACCTTGTGTGTTATTAACCGGGCAGGCAGGAGGAATTTTAGCAGCCCTTTGTATTCTTCAGCAAAAGAATCCGCGCCAACTAAGCGTACGCGATGTACAAAAAGAGTTGCTAAAGCAAAAATCCTATATTATGCCTTATGTAGATGTAAAACCATCGGACTCTGGTTGGGAAGCCATACAACGAATAGGAGCAACCGGAATTCTAAAAGGAATTGGTAAGCCAGAAGGATGGGCTAATAAAACTTTTTTTTATCCTGATAGTACAATAACTGAAAGGGAATTAGCTCTGGGTTTGTTTGAGTTTGAAAAAGATTTTCCTAAGCAAAAGTACTTTACTGAAAAAAAATTAACCTTTCGGAAATCATGGGATATGATTGTTGAAATGCAGCATCATATTCCGTTACAATCGGGAATAGGCCATAAATTTACACCCATAATCGCAGATGAATGGCAACAGGTTGCAAAAGATTTATCGGGCGGGGAAAAAATTGAAGGAACAAGATTAATAACTCGTAAGCAACTGGCAGTATTGATAAACAGGCTTTCTGAAAATGTTTTTGAACAAAAAATTAATTTGAATGGCGGTAGGGTTGAGTAAAATAATACGATACAAGATTCAAGAAACAAAAATAACGGCGGCAACTATTGAGTTTTTTTGTGTTTTTATTTATGTTCTTGATATTTGGTTCTTATCGTTTTTACTTCCCATTTAAATCCTCTGCGAATTGCGCAAATCTAGAGCAGTAAACAAGATAAAAAATTCAAGGAACAACAGGTATCGACTGCTATTGAGGATATTAATTATTTTTTAAAATTGGTTCTTTACTCTTTCCTCTCTTCTCTTTCCTCTTTCCCTCTTTGTTCATACCTCTTGTGCCTTGGTTCTTTCCTCTTTCCCTCTTTGTTCTTTTACTCTTTCCTCTTTTCCTCTTTACTGATAGCTCTTTCCTTTTTTTCTCTTTTCTCTTTCCCTCTTTGTTTTTTTACTCTTTGTTCATACCTCTTTCGCCTTGGTCCATTCTCTTGGTTACTGCCTTTTCTATTTTACTATTTTTATTTCACAAACCTTTCCACTTCTTCTCGTGTTACTGCTTTTTGCTGATCATCCAAATTCAATACAATTAAAAATCCTTTTGTTCCTTTTGTAGAAATAAAAGCGCTGTATAAATTAAATTGTTCACTTACTAATAAATGTCCACTGGTAACATTCCAAATTTCTTTTGCACACAAACAACCAAGGGTGGGGGATATAGGATACCAGGGTTTGTTTTTAAAATAGTCGGGATCGATGGTAGTTCCATGAGCAATAATTTCGGTTCTTCCAATCTTGCCTGCGTAGAAAGCCTCATCAAATGGTTGGTAATTTTTCCAGGAATCGGGTAATAAAGATTGATATGCTTTTAATGGTGCAATGGAAGAATCCCAATTGCTGTGAAAAAACTTTTTTAAACTATCTTCAAAGGGCATGATTAATTGGATGTTCGGCGTGGGCCCAATAAAATTATTATTCGCAACAGCAGTTCCCTGAATGCTATAAATACCCTGTGGAGTATTGCCATTGGTTATAAAATAGGGTAGTGAAGACGCGGAACGGGCAAGCTGTTCAATTACCATTAATCGACCGTCTTCTCTTCTTACAAAACTACCATCTGCATTTTGTACAATGGCTAGTCCAGGGTAGTCTCTGTTCCATCGCTGAAAAGAATAAATAATTTTATTGCCCTGTTTTTGTTGGAAACGGAGAAGGTCTGTAACAGGCGGCGTTGATTGCTTGATTAAAATTTGGTGATGCGAAAGGTATTTATCCAATTCTATCAATAAATCAGTGGAGTCATAATCGGGAAATTGTTCTACCATTCGAAGTTTAATCCGGTTGGTGTTTTCTATTGAATGATTTATACGGTGCAAATAAAGTGCACACATGGCAAATAACTTCGGATGTTTCTCCTTTTCAAAGATTGTTTGGATCTTTTTTTCATATTCTACCGGGTATACTCCATAGGCTGCTTCAAGAAATGCTCGTTTGGTATCTAACTCCAGACTATCATACGAAGCAATGATTTTTTGGAAACCATTTTCAATTGTATTGCTTCGAAACATAAATTGTGAAATTGCCCAACAGGCCGATTCAAACTTATGTTCGTTATCTGCGGTAAGGGTTTGTTCGAATGTTTTGGCAATTACATTTTCGCGAAGGTCTTTATCAAGTCGTTGCCTTTTATTAAAGAAAACAACTTCCGTATAAATGTTTTCGCGTGCATACTGCGCCGGGCAGGGTTCTAAAGAGAATAATAGAATCATCAACGACAAAGCAAAACTTTTCATCGGTCAAAAATACAACAACGTTCGATTTATAAAAAACAATTGATCATGATAAAGCATATCTTAATAATGCTTAACTTGAAGCATCATTTGTACATACTTTAAATCAACTGCTATATGAAAAAATGTTTGAGTTACCTGTTAGCATTCTTCTGTGTTGTATTATTATCGAATTGTAATAACGAGACCAAACCTGTTGAAGAAACAGTAGTAGCTAAAAAAGCTATTGTAGATGATTGGAAATTAGGTATTCAATTATGGACGTTCCACAATTTTGATTTTGTAACCGGAATTGCAAAGGCAGATAGTGCCGGCATGAAATTTATCGAAGCTTTTCCCGGTCAACGATTGGGAGGTGATTTTAAAGATTCCACTTTTGATATAAGTTTATCTGCTGAAGGTCGAACGAAGGTTAAATCATTATTAACCTCCAAAGGAATTTCTTTAATTGCGTTTGGTGTTGTGGTACCACAATCTCCGGAAGAATGGAAAAAAACATTTGATTTTGCTAAAGATATGGGTATACAATATATTTCTGCCGAACCTTTGAAGAAGCATTGGGATTATGCCGATAGCCTGGCAGGTGTGTATGGTATTAGGATAGCCATTCACGATCATCCCCGAGAAAGTGCTTATTGGCACCCCGATTCTGTATTGGCGGCATTAAAAAATCATCCCAATATAGGTTCATGTGCCGATGTTGGTCATTGGGCTCGCAATGGATTAGATGTTGTTGACTGCCTGAAAAAATTGGAAAGGCATATTGTTGGCCTGCATTTAAAAGATGTGAAAGAGTTTAATAAAGTGGAGTCCGATGATGTTTTGGTAGGAACAGGTGTTATAAAATTCCCTGAAATTTTTGCAGAATTAAAACGGCAAGGTTTTTCCGGAATGTTCTCCATTGAACGTGAAAACAATTGGGAGAATAATGTACCGGATGTGATGCAAACAGCAACCTATTTTAAAAAGGAAATTGATAAACTGAAGTAATAAATTCATTGGTAATTCTTTTTTTCACTTTTTTATAATGAATCTATATGTCAAAAGAATCTTCTCGACGTAAATTTATTCAGCAACTAAGTAGTACGGCATTGTTGTTTGGAACAGGCTCGTTGGAGCGGTTAAAGGCGGAAGAAAAAATGGAAGAACGCATTTTGCAGCACCACAAGAAATATTCTGCCAATGATAAAGTAAGGGTGGCTGTTATTGGAACAGGAATTATGGGTCATAATGATATTGGCACCGCTCTAAAAGTACCAGGAGTGGAAATAGCCGGAGCTTGTGATTTATATACCGGAAGGTTGGATCGTATGAAGGAGATGCATGGTAATAATTTGTTTGTTACCCGCGATTACCGGGAATTATTGTTACGAAAAGATATTGATGCAGTCATAGTTGCAACCAGCGACCATCATCATGCGCGAATTGCTACGGATGCAATGAAGGCTGGAAAACATGTGTATTGCGAAAAACCGATGGTGCATAAATTAGACCAGGGGCTTGGTGTAATTAATACCTGGAAGCAAACAAAAAAAACGATGCAGGTAGGAAGCCAGGGTATCAGCGGTTTAAACCATGCAAAGGCTAAAGAGTTATACAAAGCAGGTGAAATTGGTCAGCTTAACTGTATTGAAGCAAGTACAGATCGTCAGAGTGCCAATGGTGCCTGGCAATATACAATGCCTACTGATGGAGATTCTCAAACGGTTGATTGGGACCGTTATATTGCCGATATGCCGAAACAACCCTGGGATCCGAAGAAATTTTTTTGGTGGAGAAACTATAAGGATTTTGGAACGGGAATGTCGGGGGATTTATTTG
Organism: Chitinophagaceae bacterium; assembly: GCA_046153465.1. Classification (GTDB taxonomy): domain Bacteria; phylum Bacteroidota; class Bacteroidia; order Chitinophagales; family Chitinophagaceae; genus Endoryza. The sequence continues at coordinate 33,754 of JBJXDV010000026.1, read as the reverse complement.
TCCATTTGTTAACGGGTATTCACTATATAACAGGCTCGTATGGTCCGGTAAAAATATTTTCGTCGGGTCAATTGTGTTATTGGAAGGATGGCAGAGATGTGCCAGATGTTATGACGGCTATTTTAGAATACCCCGATTCAAAAGAGCACCCTGCTTTTCAGGTAATGCTTCGCGTGAATTTTGTAAGCGGTATCGGTGAAAAAGGAGTTACTAGATATATAGGAAGCGAAGGAGCTATAGATGTTGGGTGGAGTGGCATCACCCTTAACCATAGTATCATGTCAAAAGCACCTGGAATTGGAGGATGGGATTCCCTGGACACTTATCCCTTGGCAATGCAGGAAACATTGAAACAGCAGTACGATGCTAAGTATAGTGCTGAAGATAAAAAACGCCCGGTTAAACCTTCGATTAAATTTAATCAGCCGCAAGACTTTGATGAACATGTAGAGCATTTCGCAAATTTCTTCGATGGCCTACGAACTGGTAAGTCGGTGATTGAAGATCCGGTTTTTGGTTTTCGCGCCGCTGGTCCCTGTCTTGCAGTAAATGATAGTTATTTTCAAAAGAAGGTTATTAGTTGGGATCCGGTAAATATGAAAGTGAAATAGTGCACTGAGCATACATAATCTTTACGAATAGGGATTGAAAAATTATATTTTCGGATGTATTTTGTAATTATATAATTATAAGTCCTCGCATTGAGTTTTACCTGTCTTTTTTTTTGATTAATTGTAATTGAGTCGCCGTAACTAGTCTTACATATTCTCATTGCCTTTTCGTTTCTTTGCCTATGTCTGAAAAATTATTTCCTTATTTACAACTTTTGCATTTTAGCAGAATTGTTTTTGAAAAAATTGGCTGTTCACCACATGATGCGGACACGGCAGCCCGGGTTTTATTAAGTGCCGATTTACGTGGTATTGATTCTCACGGAGTGGCTCGTCTTAGTGGGTATGTACGTTTATGGGAAGTAAAAAGAATAAACGCAACTCCTGTTATAAAAATCATTCATGAATCACCTTCTACGGCTGTAATTGATGGTGATGGTGGTCTTGGTTTAGTAGTTGCTCCGTTCGCCATGCAGGTAGCTATCGATAAAGCAAAGGTTGCAGGAACTGGTTGGGTAAGTGTACAAAATAGCAACCATTTTGGAATTGCGGCTTATCATGCAATGATGGCTCTTCAACAGGATATGATTGGATGGGCAATGACAAATGCAAGCCCGCTGGTAGCTCCTACTTTTTCAGTGGAACGATTATTAGGCACTAACCCTATTTGTGTAGCTATTCCTGCCGGTGAAGAGCCAGCGTTTGTAGCTGATTTAGCAACTACCACTGCAGCCAATGGTAAGTTGGAAATGTTGCAACGAAAAAATCAAAAAGCACCTATTGGATGGGTGCAGGATAAATACGGTAATTCGTCGGTTAATCCTCATGAACTGAAATCGGGCGGTTCTTTATTACCGTTAGGAGGCGATCGGGAACATGGAAGTCACAAAGGTTATGCATTGGGTGCCATTGTTGATATTTTGTCAGCAGTGTTAAGCGGGGCCAACTACGGACCCTGGGTTCCTCCATTCCCAGCCTATGTACCAATGCCTGATGAGCAACCCGGAAAAGGTATCGGGCATTTTTTTGGAGCAATGCGGATCGATGCTTTCAGAAAGGCGGATGAATTTAAACTGCATATGGATAAGTGGATACGGCGTTTCCGGAGCGCTAAAACAATTGATAGTGAAGAACAGGTATTAATTCCCGGCGATCCGGAACGTGAAATGGAAGAGAACAGGTTGCGTACAGGAATTCCTTTATTGAATGCTGTTGAAGAGGATTTGAAATTTTTGGCAGAGAAGATGAGTATTAAGTGGTAAAAGCTATTTTTTGAGTATAAAATTTATTTTGTAAAGTAAAAGAAAAGGATTTTGTTAATACATGATGGTTATAATTACAAGGAATATAGGGTTATCAATTGGATAACTTATAATTTTTGGTAGAATATGCGATCTTAATATATACAGGTAATACAATCTTCAACTTATCTTTGCCGGCCTAAAACAATCAATAAAAAATGAGCTTGGATAAATTTAAAGTAATGAAGTTTGGAGGTACCAGCGTTGGTAAGCCAGATCGAATGCATTCGGTGGCGGAGTTAATTACAAAAGACAATGTTCCGAAAGTAATAGTATTAAGTGCCCTTAGCGGAACTACTAATATGTTAGTTTCTATTGGGGAGGCAATGGCATCTGGTGATCGCAAGCTTGCTAAAGAACATATTGATAAACTGGAAGCCCATTATCAAACGTTCATAAAGGAATTGGTGAATACAGATTCGGCTTATCTGAAAGCTAAAAGCATAATTTCTGAACATTTTGAATTTTTAACAATCATCCTAAAAATATCCTTTAGTGATGCACTCAATAAAGATATTCTTGCACAGGGCGAATTATTATCTACAAAGTTGTTCAGCGTTTATTTGCAAGAGAAAGGAATTGATCATGCGCTCCTTCCTGCCCTCGAGTTTATGACCATTGATAGCAATGATGAGCCACAAATTGGAACGATTAAAGTAAAACTTGCACAATCATTACAACAACATAAGAATAAGAGTCTATTTATTACGCAGGGGTACATATGCAGAAATGCCAGGGGAGAGGTTGATAACTTAAAAAGGGGAGGAAGCGATTATACCGCTTCTCTTATTGCTGCTGCAGCCAATGCAACAGTTTGTGAAATTTGGACAGACATAGATGGAATGCATAATAATGATCCTCGTGTGGTGAAGAAGACATTGCCTATTGAACAATTAAGTTTTGAAGAGGCTGCTGAGCTTGCTTATTTCGGGGCAAAGATTTTACACCCTGCCTGTATTTGGCCCGCACAACAGGAAAAAGTACCAGTGAAATTATTAAACACGATGCAGCCAGACGCTGCCGGAACCACTATTACCCAGGAAGCAGGTTCTGTAGGTGTGAAGGCCGTTGCTGCTAAAGATGGAATTATAGCAATTAATATAAAAAGCAGCAGAATGTTACTCGCCTACGGATTTTTGAGAAAGACATTTGAAATCTTTGAAAAATACCGTACCTCTATAGATATGATCACAACCTCCGAAGTAGCGGTTTCGGTTACCATTGATAATGGCATTCATTTAAAGCAAATCGTTAAAGAGTTAGAGCCCTTCGGTACTATTACCGTTGAAGACAATCAAACCATTGTGTCGGTAGTAGGTAACGAAATTGCACAAACGAAAAACATATTGAGTAAAGTTTTTGATTCTCTATCGCCAATACCGGTGAGTATGGTAAGTTACGGCGGCAGCAAACATAATATATCAATTCTCGTCCCTTCGGCCTATAAAATTCAAACGCTTCAACTGCTTAATAAGGGATTATTCGGACTAGATTAATAACTGTTGATATTATAGACGAAAAAAGCACCGGTCATTGACTGTTCGGTGCTTTTTTTATCTCAACTATAGTTAATGTGTGATTATTGAATTATGCTTTCTTTGCAATAGTAATAAGAAATTCTCCTCTGTTCATGAAATTAGCCAGGCGATCAATAAGTTTTTTGGTATTATGAAAAAATCCTTTTCTGGATTCGTTTACGCCCCAGGTTGGGTGGTGTGGAGAAACAAAAAAGTTATGAATCTTTTCTTTAGTAAAACCTCCCTGCATTAAGGCAGTGGTTATACTTTTATTATTATAAATGGCAAGATGTACGGGTGGGTGCAGGTTACCAAAACGATGAACCCGGCCGGTACCCTGATTAAAATATTTTTTAATCGAACTCATGATGCCATTGTTAATATTACGCGGAAAGGTGCGAAGCATCACTGTTTCCAGAGATTCATTTAATGAATCCGAATTGGGCGTTTTAATTACAAATATTCCACCCACATTTAAAAGCGAATAGGCCTTAGCAATAAAGGGATTTGGGTTATTGATATGTTCGATTACATTATCAAGAAATATAAAATCAAAAGTTCCAATATCGTTACCTACTTCAAGAAAGGGAACATCAATAACGTTAAAACCTTTTTCAGTAGCAATTTTACGGGAAGTTTCAGAGGGTTCAAGTCCTATGCAATCCCATCCATTTTTTTTAAATATCTCTAAAAATTTTCCATCTCCGCATCCTACATCAAATACTTTGCGGATCGGTTTTTTTTCCGTGTATTGATCATAAACTGCATATTCTTTTTCGTAGCACTTCATGTAATAGTCAGTCTGGGACCGGTCCTGGTAATCCTGTTTTGGCCCATAATAATTTGCATAATAGTCGCTGGAGTAAATTTCATTAATCGCTTCATGTGTAAGAACAGGTTGAGGGCTGGCATAAGTAAGCCCACAGTTACGGCACTTTAATGCCTTATACCAGTTTTCATCTTTCGACTGAAACTCAAAAAGGTTTTTAGGATTGTTAGTATTACAAACTAAACATTTATCTACGGTAGTAAAATCTATCATAATATGTGGGTCGCTTATATAGTTTTCAGTTAAGGGGCCTTACTATGAAATTTTAAAGTGCTAGTTATCAAATTTCTGCTTAATGCTGACGGGTTCATATGCCTTCATATTTTCCCTTTGCGATAACGACTAAAATTAGCCTAAAGTATACAAAAATGGAACTAACCTCTTTCAAAGCAGGTTAAACTTTAAAAATAGTGACAATCAATCGTACGTTCCAGACGAACGCTTTATTAAATTCGTTGCAAAAGCAGACTAAAAATTAATAGGTTCTGATACCTTGCACTAAACAATTTTTGGGCCGTTTTAGTTGAAATTTTCTGAGATATATTCTATAAACCCGCAAGAAATTGATCATGGAGATAGTCAACCACATTCACGAGGCTATTTGTTTCCTCGTATACTTTTAGCTGGCGGTCGGCTCCGGTGCCTTTTTCAAGCATCTGGTGTACATATTTTATTGCGTGTCGGCTTCCAAGAGGGTCAATAACATCGTCAATAAAATCTAATAATTCGTAAATAAGCACCCTTGTGTTTACTTCCTCTTCCTTTCCAAAATCAATCATCCTGCCATCGATTCCATATCGGCTGGCGCGCCATTTATTTTCATTAATGAGAGCCCTGGAATACTGAATAAAATTCATATTCTGAAGACGCAGTTTGTAAATCTTAGCACAAATGCCCTGGAACAAGGCCGCAATTGCAATGGTTTCCGGAACCGTCATCGGCACATCACAAATACGAAATTCTACCGTATTAAAAAATGGATGTACCCGAAGATCCCACCATATTTTTTTTGCATTGTCAATACAATTGGTTTTAACGAGCATTTTTACATAGTTATCGTAAGCTTCTATGCTTTCAAATGCTTCGGGTATACCTGTTCGTGGAAATTTATCGAATACTTTTGTGCGAAATGATTTATAGCCGGTTGTTCTTCCCTCCCAAAAAGGCGAATTGGTACTAAGTGCGTAAATATGGGGCAGGAAATATCGTGTGCTGTTTGCAATATGGTTTGCCATTTCACGCGTTTCCATACCTACATGTACATGAAGCCCAAAAATTAAATTGCTTCTTGCTGCTTCCTGCAATTCATTTACAATTTCATTATATCTGGCATGATCTGTTATCAACTGGCTTTGCCAATGGCTGAATGGATGAGTTCCCGCAGCCGCGGTCCATAATCCTAATTCGCCGGCAATATGTGAAATCGTTTTTCTTAACGTAGCAACATCCTCGAAAGCTTCGTCAATGTTTTGGCAAATATCGGTTCCAACTTCAACCACCGCCTGGTGCATCTCCGCTTTTACCTTGTCTTTAATTATTTTTTGTCCTTCTGTAACAATTTTTTGTTGATGACTTTTCAGTTCCCTTGTTTCAGGATCTAAGACCATATATTCTTCTTCCACCCCTAAAGTGAAATGTTTAAAATTAATGCTGCTCATATGCGGTGGTTATTTTCAAATCAGTGGTTGTTTATTGGCACTGCGTTTAATATAATTTCCCCAAGTCAAATTATCCCGATCTGGTTGATGTGCCATAGCCCGCTCAATGGCGTAGGTTGCGGCCGTTTCTACTACCCACTCAAAATTTTCTTCGCCTACGCTTGAGCGTTCGGCATCCGGGGCAGGGTTACAAAAGTCAATTGCGTAGGGTATTCCATTTCGCAAAGCAAGTTCAACAGTATTAAAATCATAGCCAAGGTAATGATTGATGCGCAATACTATTTCTTCCATTTCCTTTAACTTTTCAGTAGAAGGTTTGAAATCGCTTACATAACGGAGATGGTGAGGGTTGCGTGGTTCATAGGGCATAATACGTACATATTTACCCCCAATGCAATAACAACGATAGTATTCCTCAAAAACAATTTCTTCCTGTAATAACATAACCAGTTGTCCCGTTTCGCTGTGCTTCTGAAAAAAATCCTCGAGGTCATTGAGCTTATAAACATTTTTCCATCCCCCGCCGGCAAAGGGTTTCATATACGCCGGAAAACCAACATACTTGCAAATTCCTTCCCAGTCTAACGGATACGCAAGATTACTAAATGATTGATCAGTCGTATCGTCAGGCAAATCCTTTGATGGAAGTATAACCGTTTTAGGAACAGGGACTCCTATTTTTACCGCAAGGCAGTTATTAAAAAATTTTTCGTCAGCGCTCCACCAAAATGGATTATTGATTACTGCTGTACCACAAATGGCAGCATCTTTTAAATAGGCTCTGTAAAAAGGAATATCCTGTGAAATACGATCGATGATAACAGCGTACTCTCCAGCATCACCCTGAACAACCTTATCTATACGAACAGCTTCAGCAACAATTCCTGCGATTCCTTTACTGTTAACTCGATCGATAAATGCCATAGGAAATGATCGTTCTTTACCAAACAACACGCCAATTTTTTTCATTGCAGAAATTTTAGTAGTTAGTTAGAAATTTGCGGTCAGTACTATTCAAATTTATCTGTTCGGCCTGTAAAAAACAAAAAGAATATTTGTTGAATCAAACAAAGAAAAATATATAATAATTCCACCTGTTTTACAGTGTTTGCTTATTTTTGAAAGTATGCAACTGGAGAAAAGTATTGATGTAATCCTTGAATCTGTAACCCTTGCTTCTGCACCACTAAATCGGGATGTTATAGTTGATTTTTACCTGCCTACAAATATTGAGCAACCTGATCAACTTTCGTTGTTACTAGTAAATGACGGTCAGGATATGGTAACGATGGCATTTCATAAAATGATTGGTGAAATGTACCAGCAAAAATTACTATCACCTTTATTAGTTGTCGGCATTCATTGTGGTGTTGATCGAAAAAACGAATATGGTATGATATCGTCTCCTGATTTTAAGGGGAGGGGAGCAAAAGCACCATTATACCAACAGTTTATTTTTGAGGAGTTAATTCCCTATATAAACAAAACCTATAAAATAAGTTCATTCAAAGAAAAGGCATTTGCGGGATTTTCGTTAGGAGGGTTAAGTGCATTGGATTTGGTTTGGAATAACTATAAAGATTTTTCCAGGGTGGGTGTTTTCTCCGGATCACTTTGGTGGCGCTCTAAAAATAAATTCGATAAAGATTTTCATGAATCAACAGACCGGCTTATGCATCGCCAAATAAGAGTTAGTAAGAATAAGCCATTGCTTAAATTCTTTTTTCAATGCGGCGAGTTGGATGAAACCGAAGATCGTAATAATAATGGCGTTATTGATTCAATAGATGATACAATTGACTTACTGAGAGAATTGAAATCAAAAGGGTATAAAGAGGGAATAGATTTCCGATATCTTCAATTGCCAGAGGGAAAACATGATGTGCCTACCTGGGCTAGCATATTCCCTGAGTTTTTGATATGGGGATGGGGTAGGCAAGACGGAAGAGTCAGGATATAGTACAACTTTTTTTTGACCGCTTTCCATTCCTGTTTTATACAATCAATTTACATGGCTAACTCTTTATTGTATACCTGCTGTTTTCTTAAGCAGATTTTTCTGTAAAGCGAGTTTCATACCGATGCTCGTTGTATCGGGTAACAGATTATTCAACGAAAAATGAAATACTCAGAGTTATCCTATTTTTAAATGGAGTATTCAATTATCCGTAACTTATTAAATTTTATAATCTATCTCTATATAAAATAAAAAAACTCCGAAATTTCGGAGTTTTTATTATTAATTCAAGGTACTCGTTAGAAACTAACGCGGAAGCCTAACTGGCTTATCCATCTTGCCGTATAACCTGGGTTAAGTGTAGTGCTAACACCATAAGGCTTTCCTGCAAAAGGGCTGAATCGGTATTGAGGTGTAAGATTGGTTGGACTAACATACCCTGCAAACTGCACTAAGGCAAAGTTATCATTTGCAAGGAACCAGGTTCTGCCCCAATCCTTGTTAATCATATTGGTGAAATTGTATACATCATAGGTAAGTGAGAATGTGTATTTTTTTCCACTGATTTTTACATTGAATTTTTGTTCAACTTTAAGATCAAGGTTATTTGTAAATGGCAAACGAGCTCCGTTGCGCTCGGCAAATTTGCCGCGATTCTTTCTTAGGTATTTATCGCTTTCGATAAAGTTATTGAAAAGATCCTTTTGTTGCTGAACTGTGTAGGTAACACCATTTACAGTGTTAGTAAGAAATAACATGCTCGATAAATCTGCAACAGACGGAATATAAATCAGGTCATTAGTTTCAGTGGAAGCCTGATCGTTTACCGGACTATTTCTATATACATAGCTATAAGGACTACCAGATTGCCCAATATAAACAAGTGAAATGGTAGTCGACATTGATTTGTTCGCGTATTCAAATTGTTTACTTACAAAAGCATTGATACGATGTGCTAAATCGAAATCCGAAGTTGAAAGCTGAGTAAAGTTTCTGCCATTTACTGTTTCCATAAACCTCCACTGAGAGTTATTTTGAGAACTTGTTCCTTCATTGAGGGTAACCGAATTTCCGTAAGTGTAGTTGGCGTTGAATGCAAATCCATTTCTGAACGCTTTATCGATCGTCATCGTTAAAGAGTATGAAAAACCTTTGCGGCCCTTATTATTGCTCAAAAGATAAACCATACCTGGATAAGGATTAGTGCCATTTGACCTAAGCGGAATACGCGTTGGCGCAGCACCAGCAGAATAAACATTACGCGAATCCAATGTAAGCGATTTACCTATTGGTGGAAGAATATTTACATTTTGATAATTAAGCTCCCAAATATTTTTTGTAAGTATTAGCTCTGTAGTAAATGTCCAGCCTTCTCCTAATTTTTTATCAACGGCTAAAGAAGTTCTGAAAACTGTTGGCAAACGAAAATCTTTTGCAACTAGGTCGATTTGTCCGCGTGAATTACTAATATTTTGTCCAAGAGAAGCAGCAGTAGGTTGATTAAGAGGATCGGGGTTAAAAACAAAACCACTTGCGGGAGGATTCAAATCAACACCACCAATACTAATTCCATTGTTATTATAAACGCCTCCCGGCCACACTAGCGGTACCCTGCCAGCGAAAATTCCCATTCCACCCCTTATGGCTACTCCTTCTTCCGGCATACGATAGGTAAATCCAATGCGCGGCGAAATCATCCAGCGTGGATCCATTGTTTGGCCGGAACGTGCCCCTTGCAAATCATAATACTGAGAAATTTTAGCAACAGCCGTATCATTAAAGAATTTATCTTCCAATGGTTTGGTAAGAAGTTCGGTTCTGTCTGCCCGTATACCCAGTATCAAACTAAAATTATCATTGACTTTAATTTCGTCGGTAATAAAAAAGCCAATGCGAAGTGTTTTAAATTTGGCAGAAGCTTTTGTTGCGTCGCCAGACTGGGCATCAAGTAAAGAAAATGAACGTTGGTACCTGCGCGGTGTTGCACCGTTAATAAAATCGTTTATATTGCTAAATTGATAAGTGCCAAAATTATCACGAACGAAAGTATTCAAAACATTATTGAATTCATTGTCGGTTCCAACGCTAATAACATTATTACCCTTATAGAACTTTACCATATCCAGGATGCTGAGATTTTTTGCCTTTAGTAGGTTGCCGGCAGAAAAATTTTCTGTTCCAAATACTATTGTACCGGGTCCATCCAAAATGCTTACCCTTGGAAATGATTGACCAATGGGGCCCCTGTCATCCAACTCGTTGGTATAAGTAACTAATAACCTGTTATTCGAATTGTTCTTAAAACTAGACTTCAATTCAGCAGATACAGAATGTGTTTTGTTGGGGAAAAGAAATCCGTTGTTGTAATAATTGATCACGGTACTGGCACTGCTGGAAGTATTGTATCGTAAACCATTGTTATAACGATAAGAAAGCGAGAAACGATTGTTGTCATTAATATTCCAGTCAATCTTAGCATTGATACGTTCTGCATTTACCTGCTCTGGATTATCTAAATAACCACCCGGTTCATAATTGTATTTTGAACGAAGCAGGTTTGCAAGATTATCCAAACCGGTTTGGTTAGTAGTTCCCCGGTAATCGGCCAAATTAAATGGTTGTGGCCTTGTATCTCGTTGCCATTCTGCAAGGAAAAAATAAAATAATTTATTTTTAATTAAGGGCCCCCCTAAACGAAAACCATAGGTTTTATTGGTGAATGGAGCAATACGTGCTCTTTCTACAACATTTGGAAAACCAACTTTAGGTAATGCGATTGGAGATAAGCCGGTAAGATTTTGATCACGGAAATAATACCATAAAGATCCTTGCAATTGATTGGTGCCCGACTTTGTTATTGCATTTACAGCACCGCCCGTAAAATTTCCAAATTGCGCATCGTATGGAGAAAGTATAACCTGTATCTGATCAATTGCATCAATAGAAATGGGTGCAACGCCAGCTTGTCCACCATTGGTTCCCGAAGCGGCCAATCCAAATATATCTGTATTGTTTGCGCCATCAATGAAAAAAGAATTATAACGGTTATTCTGACCTGCAAATGCAACACCACCATCTCCAGTAACTTTTGCTTGTGGTGTATATTTAAGATAATCATTCAAACCACGTCCAACATTCGGAAGGTTAGCCATTTTATCCCGGCCAATACTTGTTTCTGTTCCACCTTTTCCTGAGGAAAGAATTTTTCTTGCAGCTACTACAACTTCTGTAAGATTGGTTGATTTATCTGCCAATTGAAAATCCTGAATAGATGTTTCGCCCAGATTAAGGAAGATATCTTCTTTTTTTTCATCATTAAACCCTACAAAACTTACTGCAATAGTGTAGGGTCCGCCCGGACGGACATTGTATAAATTAAATCGACCACCAGTGCGGCTCGCAATCCGGTAAATAGTTCCTGTAGGAATATGGGTTGCGGTAATGGTTGCTCCAACAAGTGGTTCGCCTTTAGTTGTTTTAATGGTTCCACCAATATTACTATTGGTTTCCTGGGCGATGAGGGCAAAAGGAAATACTATCAACGCAAGCAAGAAGTGCGCAATTCTCTTAAGCATATTAGTTTTGTTTTACAGTTGCAAAGAAAGCAAATTATGCATAAATATAGGAAACTTAATGTCAACAAAATACTGGCAAAAAAATCGAAATAAACGCCCTTTTTCTGCCTTTAATCTCACTTTCCAATCTATAAAGGAAGGCTCTTAATTCATACCTTTGTTCAAATTATCTTGAATGCTGGATACTATCGAAAGTGCGATTGATGAAATTCGGAAAGGAAAGCTGATTATTGTGGTAGACGATGAGGATCGGGAAAATGAAGGCGATTTTATTGGGGCCGCTCAGCACGTTACTCCTGAAGTCATAAACTTTATGAGTAAGTATGGCCGCGGTTTGATTTGTGCGCCATTGTTAGACGAACGGTGTGATGAACTCCAACTTGAGCAAATGGTTAGCAATAACACAGCATTGCATGAAACCGCATTTACGGTTTCAGTGGATCTTTTAGGTCATGGCTGCACTACTGGAATATCAGCACAAGATCGGGCAAAAACGATTCAGGCACTTATCGATCCTGCTACCAGGCCTGATGATTTGGGCCGACCGGGTCATATTTTTCCGCTAAGGGCAAAGAAGGGTGGGGTATTAAGAAGAACGGGACATACGGAAGCTACTATTGATCTTGCCCGATTGGCCGGATTTGGGCCTGCCGGGGTATTGGTTGAAATTATGAATGAGGATGGAACCATGGCCCGGCTTCCCGAACTAATAGAAATCTCTAAAAAATTTGAGCTCAAAATTATTTCTATTAAAGATTTAATTGAATACCGGCTAAAAACTGATTCGCTGATTGAAGAGATTGTTCGGGTGGATATGCCTACAAAATATGGTCATTTTAAACTCATTGCTTTTCGTGAAAAAAATACCTCTAACGAGCACTTAGCATTGATAAAGGGATCCTGGAAAAAAGAAGACCCCGTTCTTGTGCGAGTGCATTCCTCCTGTTTTACCGGCGATATATTGGGATCTCTGCGTTGCGATTGTGGTGATCAATTGCATGCGGCTATGCAAATGGTAGAAAAAGAGGGAACAGGAGTTATCCTTTATATGAACCAGGAAGGAAGGGGGATAGGATTGGTTAATAAACTAAAAGCATACAAGCTTCAGGAAAATGGCATGGATACGGTGGAGGCAAACATTCACCTGGGATTTCCGATGGATAAAAGGGATTATGGTATCGGCGCCCAAATACTTCGCTATATTGGCATTGCTAAATTGAAACTTATCACTAATAATCCTAAAAAGCGAGCGGGCCTATTAGGATATGGTTTGGAAGTAACGGAAGCAGTCAGCATCGAAATGATCCCTAATTCGCATAATGAAAAATATCTTGAAACGAAAAGAGATAAGCTGGGACATAATATATTGAAAGGATAACTGCAGCTACCTTCATCTGTGCGTTGATCGTGTTCGTCTAATTATTACTGGTAGTACCCGGGATTATTTTCGATTCTGTAGATTCATTCTTATTAATTTTCAGCTTTTTCTTTTTCTGATCATTCTTGAATAAATCACCAAAATGTTCAAAATCGCGACGGTAGGAAATACCGGCCCCTGAGCGATTCTGCTTGCCAGTAGCCGATTGGTAGTTATAACTATCGCGGTAAAAAAATGTAAGTAGCAATTTTCCATCGGGTCTTAACTTCAATTCGGCAGCAATATCCGGCAAAAATTGAAGATTATTCGTGGCCCTTGCCTGTGTGGAGGTTAGTCCAAAATCAAAAGCACTTCCAAAAGTAAACGTTAATCGTTCATTGAACACACTTTTTGCAAGCGATAAATTCAGATTAGTTCGATCTATGTTGAAAGCATTATTACCTGCGTCGTTTAACAGATAAGATCCATTATACAATTGTGCATTGAAGTTTACTTTAATACTTTCATCATTGAATAATTTTTTAACAATATTGGAAAATTGTTTGTTCAGTGCATTGGATATATATCCGGAAATACTACTGGAAACAAGTCCTTCAAAAGTTCTTCCTGCTAAAGACGCCTGGGTAGTGGTTGACCTTGGTCCAAAACTATTAAAGATGATCAGGAAGGCTACCTGCTTCGTCAATTCATTTTTGTCGGCCTGGATATCTCTTAAAAGATTCAATACAATTGGATCGTTTTTCAATGGATTGCCATCAGGCATTTCAAGGGAAAAGTCAATTTCTGGTTTCATCAACTTGCCGGTAAGTTTTGCCAATACCCTTACCTTTCCACGATACTTTTTTATATAATCGATGTCTCCACCTCCCTGTGCATACAACTGATCGCCCAAGTCACTAAACTTAACATTGTCTGCTTCGTATTCCGCCAATACATTTAGGTCAGCATCTGTTGCGTTGCCGCTCCAACGGATATAGCTACCCGCATCTCCGTTTAAAACAAATGGTTTTCGTAACAATGACTGAAAATTAAAATTGTAATTACCCTTATCAATGTCAAATTGGCCAACCATATTAAATAACCCTGCGGTATTAGCCTGTATTTTCAGATTACCATGACCCAACGCACTCATTACATCATTTGTTAACTCGTCGATGATAACATTCATCTTCACAAGATTATTGGTATTTACGTCAAGGAAAAAAGTGAGTTTACTTTCTTTATTACCTTTTACCAATTCCATTTCTTTTCCGTATGTTTTCCAAACAATAAAATCTGCCTGCCCGCTCTCGCGGCTATTGCCCGAGCGTATAGAAAGTTCTGAGCTGTCAGCGGGTTCAGCATTTTTAATATTCATAACCATATCTTCCATCGGGCCGCTAAATGTAATATTGGCGCGGGCAATAATTTTTCCATAAAATGGATCCTGACTAAGGCTATTGGTATTTAAAACAAGAAGCTTATTGGTGTTAAGTGCAAAATCAAAATCCATTTTATTAAAAGAGCGGTGCCGGAGTTTCCCTCGTGATACGGTTCCTGTATTTCCCAAAGAATCTTTTAAGATGAATGATCCAAAGTCAATCAAATTTTCTTTGAATTCAAAATCAGCTTTTGGTATGGTATACGAAACGTTAGTATATGCAACCGTTAATTTTCCATCCTTCAATCCAACCTTTCCAGTATAATTTAAAGATTTTGGGGCGCCAACTATTCTTAAGGTTCCGGTAGCAAGGCCATCTAAATTGCTAAACACTCCTGATAAATAGCGCTCGAGCAAATTAATCCTCGTATCATTGAAGTTTGTAAGAATATCAAGCTGTTTATCGCCGGCGCTATCTAAGATATTATAAATTCCCTTGAGATCAAATCGATAATCTTTATTGTCGGAAATACCGTCAAAATTTACGACTCCTGTTTTTTGATTATAGTTTGCACCTACTTTTATTTTCCCAACAGAGTCATTATCCAATCGAAACTGTTCCGCTTCTCCTCTAAAATCTACTTGCAATTTTCCAAACGGATCAATGATATCTACTGCCCCGGTCAACAATCCTTCCAGGCGATTGGCAGAAACTACATACGGAGTAAAATCACCGATATTTATTTTTTGTAATTCTACTTTAATATCGTTGGTATTACCAATGTCAGATGGAACGGTAGTGATTCGTATTTCCTGCTGACCATTGTATATTTTCACACCATCTGCCGATACTAAATCTTTGCTTAACACCAATTCACCATCTTTGTCGATCGTCCAGTTTTTTCCATTGATGTCAAAATTTGATTCATTGAAAAGGATACTAACTCCATTGGTACGTGTATTTACTTTTGCGGAAATATTTGCAGCATTAAGGGTTTGGTTTGCACTGGTAATAATCTTAACATCCGAAAAATCGTTCGCGGAATTTATACTGATAGTCGTTCCCGGAAAATGCAAACTATCATTTATATATACATCACCAATAGCCGATTCTACTTTGAGATTGTTAAGGGTGCCCGCACCCTTCAGGGTTAAATTGTACAACGCGATATTTTTATACGAAAATTGAGGGATCTCCGCATTTAAGTCAAGTAAATTTTCTTTACTGTTAATTCTACCCGTTATCGTACTATAATTAAATCCTTTCAGGTCATTTACAAACAAGTCTATGTATTCCTGGATATTTTTTGTAGTAATAACAAAACTGAAGTTTTCATTTTTGAGTACCGACCGTGAAGGGTTAATATAACTTGGGTAATACTTATTTAGAAAAGTCTGGAAGGCCGCAGGTAAATCATTGATGGTAAATTCACCTACCAACGCAGCGTCAAATTCGTTGCTCAATACAGTAATTACTTTATTATTATCCAATACTTTCGATTCTACAAAAAGTGAATCAAATGCAATCCGGTTGCCATTACGAAATACATTTGCTTCGGAAATACGTGCTGTTCCTAAAAAGTTATCAATAGTATTGCCGCTGAAGTCAAATCGAAATTTCCCATTGAATTCAATATTTTCTTTAGTAATATTTATTTTTTTAAGATCAGCTTTTGCAATATGAGCATTAAAGTCGAACGTGGGTACTTTTTTGCTAAAGTCTACCAATCCATTAAGGGATGCATCCAGGTTGGGATCATTCGATCTAAGATCTCCATTGAATAATTTCTTAGCAATGGTGCCCTTCACCGTTATATTTTGGTACTTATATCCGTTTATACCTATTTCGCTAACAAATCCGTCAAGTTTTGCATTTAAATTGGCTTCACTTACTCCGGTACCATTTATTTTTCCTTTAAAATTAATACTACCTACCTGATTGTTCTCGATAAAGCGCCCAAGATTAAAACCGTTTGTTTGTACGGTGCCAGAATAACGTGTATTTTCATTTGCATTAAATTTCAAATTCACATCACTTACCAAAGTGCCCAAATTTGTTTCAAGGGTTCCGTACGTAACAAAGTCGTTGATGAAACCTGTAAAATTTCCTTTGAACCGCAGGTATTGGAGCAAATCAATACGAGGTAGTTTAATAGTTTTTAATTGAGGAAAAATACTCGCAGCATCCGTATAGGTAGTCCTAAAACTATTGGCATCAAAATCTATATATGTTTTTTCAATGTTGGGTAATCCGGTCATTCGAATGCTTCCATTCAGATAGGTACTGTTGCCGGCTTCAACGATTAGATTTTTTGCTTGCAGATCATCAACAGTTCCTTTAATTTTTCCTTCAATGCGTATTTTCTTTTTTAGATCTTTTAGGGCGGGTGCAAAAAAAGCAAGATCATCGCTGCTTAATTCAGCATTGCTGAAATCTCCCTCTATCGTTACCTTGGAAATAAAATCACTCATATCGTCAAAAGAGCGGTAACGCATGGCAAAAAACTGGCGAATATGGCTTCGTGGAGTAAGCAAATCCAAATTTGCAAATTCCATTGCTTCCGGATGAAATTTTATTGATGCCTTTAAACGCTTAATTTCTAAACCACTCCTCTCACTTGTACTTAGTAAAGCGAGCGCACGAATGGTATCATTTGCTAAGCGAACATCCTGGAAGCTTCCCGTGATATTCGAAAAAAGAATATTACTGCCATCGAAGTGTCGATCAGGCAATGTGTCTGCGGTATGAATTGTTTCTAAATGCCCGTTTAATAAACTCACTTTATCTATAACAATATTCCAATTGTCGGGATTCCAGCGAAGATGCAGCGGATTGTTAGTGATGGTTTCATCTGCGTTTAAAGATTTTTTGCGAATGGGTCGGTTACCGTCATAATTTTTAAGTGCAAAAAAGGGATTAATGATTTCGACAGAAGGAATATGCACCTTTTTTTCTTTTAAATCAAAGTGGTCCGCTTCAAACGTTAAACTTGTAAATCGAATATCCTGGTCTTCACCGCGCCAGGCATCTTTTTGAATTATACGTATATTCGTGAGCGATATTTTTTTAAAATCAAGCTGTATCGGCTTGGCAGATTTAGTTTTCTTGCCGCCATTAAAATAATTAACAAGAAAGGAATAGTTCCAGACAGAATCATTTCGATTAAGGTAAACAGTGGCATTTTTCAGGGCCACGTTTTTCAAAATGATATGGTCTTTTAAAAAAAACCAGTCGCTAATGTTTACCGTTACTTCACCAGCGGATAATAAGGTATCTTTTTTAAGATCCGTTAGCAGAACTCCTTCAAGGTGCATATTATCAAAAAGACTAAAATCAACATGGTGAATACTTACAGAAGTTTGAAGATCCGTTGAGAGTTTATTTGTGATTTTTTTGACCAGCCAGTTTTGTACAGGAGTAGTTTGAATGGCCAACCATAAAAATATGATCAGCGCAATCAGCACCAGGAATACTGTACGGGTTATTTTTAAGAATTTTTTCAGAAATGGGGTATTAGCTGTAAAATTAGGTGTTCGGGATTGATGTGCAAATACAATACCAACCCCCGATCTATTAATTACAGATGCCCACATATCTAAAAATTCATACCCGGGACGCTAAGTTCTGGTCTCATTTTTCATAAAAGGAGATTATTCCACCGATATTTCGAGAGTTTTTTAACAGCTTTTTAGGAACGTTAAACAGGACTATTTTTTTAATTCTTACAAACTTCAAAAATATTGCGAAATGGTTTTTCTTTTTTCGATTGTTAGAATAAACTTAGGATTTTGTTCGATAAAACAGGCGTATAAATAGTTGCATTTTTCTCACAAGAATTATTTCATTGCCTGGATCAGCTTGATTGGATTTAATAAGGTAAGATTGAGCATATCCTATTAATTTAATTCTTTCGCTGGATGAGCTTCTATCGACAGAAATTTTCTATTACTTAAAATTTTTTGTGGGGTCTTTTGTTTGATCTGATTGGTTGTACTGGTTCGATTGCCCCCGCGGGATCGATAGATTTATCCAATCTTCTTTTTTTAATAGCCTGCCAATATATACCATCTGCCCAATATGATAGGGGTAATGTGCCAATTGCCGGATGATAGCATCGGTAACGGTTAATGGCTCTTGCCGGATATAAACTGTTTTTGTTAAATCATTTTCGGTAAGAGATCGGAGTTCGCCTATAAAACAATCCCATCCTTTCGCCCAAATTTCTATAAGCTGAATTTTATTGAATGCATGAATTTCAAATTCATCATCTCGCTGCCTCCACGGTTTTTCTCCATCTTCTGTCAAAAAATTAGTCCAACGGCTAAGCATATTGCCGCTGAGATGTTGAATAATAACAGCAATACTATTCGACTCAGCCCCGCATGAATCATTTAATTGATCATCGTTCAGTTGGTGAATCGTTTTTTCACCAAGTGATTTGTAATATAAAACCCTTTTAATAGCTGTTTCAATAAATTCATTACCGAATGATGTTGTCATTTTACATAGCTTGAACTATAAAGTTACAATAGCACTACGGAAAACAGGTAAAGGTGAAGCAGCTAAAAAAATTTCATTTTTGATTCATAACCATTATTTTTACGATTCTGAATAAAGTACCAAACAAAAAAAATGCTCACATGAGAAAAAATATCTTTCTTATAAGTTTGTTCATTTTGCCTTTTTTACTATCTACCGCCCAGGAAAAAAGTCGGGTTGGGTTTAAGGCAGGTGTTGGCTTCTACAGGCAGAATTATAAACTTAATGGCGATCAAAGATATTTTGATTTTAAACCAACCATTATTGTTGGATTGTTTAAAGAAATATCTCTAAATAACTTTGTGAATTTTCAACCCGAATTGATGTTTATAGCAATGGGTGGCAAGGACGGCGGAACAAAGATTAATGCCGATTATATCGCTTTGCCCCTGCTTTTTAAATTTCATGGAAAAAGAATTGGTTTTGTTGTTGGGCCGCAGACAAGTTTACTATTAAGTGCGAAAACGGTTGACGAATTTGATAGCCGGAAAGATGTAAAAGATACCTATAAGTCGGTAGACATTGCAATGATCGGTGGGATTGAATTAAGCTTTGCAAAAAACGAAAGGGGTATTGTTGGGGTCAGGTATCAATCGCCCATAAATAGTATATGGAAAGATTCGCCTCCAAAGAGCTTTCTGAAAAATAATGGCGTTCAAGTTTATCTGGGATTCCGCCTCTGATGATAAAACTTCTTTATAAAAGAAATTCTTTTTATCATTTAAAGGAAGATGCTTAAGATTTTTTTTAAAGTTATCAAATTATTTATTGAACCGACGCCCTGTTTAAGTGAAGCGATCGCTCGGTCTGCTCTCAAAATTTTTCTGAACCCGCTATCTTGTATTTTCTCTTTTTAATCCTTTCTCCTTTTGGCCGTTTTATTCTCTATTCTCTTTGATTTCTTTAATATCCTTCCGCATCATCATCGCCACGTTTATCACCAACTGCCTCAATACTGCCGTTAGGTAAAATGCGAATCACTTCTGTTCTTCCAATTTGTCCTCGGCTGGTAACTTTATATCCCATCTTCTCAAGTTCCTTACGTACCTCCGATGGAAAATCTGGTTCAACAAAAATCATATCGGGTAGCCATTGGTGATGAAATTTTGGTTTATTTACGGCATCAAAAGCATTCATATCATATTCCAAAATATTAACCAGGGTTTGAAAAACGGAAGTTGTAATTGTTGTTCCACCAGGAGTACCCACCACCAGGTAAGGTTTATTATCTTTTAAAACAATTGTTGGAGTCATTGAACTTAACATGCGTTTACCAGGTGCTACGGCATTTGCATCGGCCCCTACTGCGCCATACATATTCGGAACTCCGGGTTTTACACTAAAGTCGTCCATTTCATTATTCAGTAAAAAGCCAGCGCCACTTACCACTGTTCGGCTTCCGTACCCACCGTTAAGAGTAGTTGTAACGGCAACTGCGTTACCGTTTTTATCATAAACACTCAAGTGAGTTGTTTCTTCACTCTCGGCAATAATACCTGCATTAACGAGTGTACTGTTGCCGGCTTTGTTTGGATCGTAATCACTCATTCTAACTTTTAAATACTGGTCGCTGATTAATTTTTTTACAGGTACTTTATAAAAATCCACATCACCTAAATATTTTGCCCGGTCGGCATACGATCTGCGCTCAACTTCTGTCATCAATTGAACAGATTGCACTGATTGAAATCCGTATGATTTGATTGGTTTATCTTCTATCATCTTCATCATTTGCGGCAATAAAATTCCTCCGCTGCCGGGCAGGGGCATGGTAACAATCTTATATCCTTTATAATTAAATACTACAGGTTCTCTAAATTTCGCTTCATAAGTTTTTAAATCCTCATAACTAATAATTCCTTTTCCTCTTGCCATTTCTTCTATTATTAACCGGGCAGTCTCTCCTTCATAAAATCCTTTTTGCCCATTATCGCGAATACGAAGCAAGGTTTTTGCCAGATCTTTTTGAATAAGTGTATCGCCAACTTTCCACCCGCCGTGCTTAACAAAAACAGGACTAACTGTATTGTATTTTATGAATTCAGTTTGTGTCCCGTTTAAACTGCTTGCTTCGTTTTCGGTAATTACAAATCCTTTTTCAGCCAAGTCAATAGCCGGTTGAATCAATTCTTTAAATGAGAGTTGTCCATATTTATGTGCTGCAAAAAGACCAGCGATTGTTCCTGGTATACCAGCAGCCAGGTGACCATCTTGGCTTAAAGTTACCTTTGCGTTTCCTTTTTCATCAAGGTACATATCACGAAATGCTTTGCCCGGCGCTTTTTCCCGAAAATCCAACGTAAGATTTGTACCATCAGCTAAACGCGCAACCATAAATCCTCCTCCTCCGATATTACCTGCTCCCGGATACACCACTGCGAGCGTAAGTTGAATAGCAATCGCTGCGTCTATTGCATTGCCTCCTTTTTTTAGCATTTCTAAACCAACTTTGCTTGCTAATGGGTGAGCAGTAACGACAGCACCATTGGAGCATTTTACTTTTTTTACTATGTTATAGTTAAACGCATCAAGATAGTTGCTTTTAGTACGTCCGTTCTGCGTTTTGCAGGAAGGAAACAAAAGGAAAAAAATGGCAAAACTTCGTAATAATTGTTTCATGAATTTATAGTATAATAAGGGTCTAAATTAGGAAAGATTCCGTACCTCTAAATTCCTTATTTTTAAACTTGTTTTAGGAAAAAACTCTATCTTTCCGTTTGTCTGATAGTTCTATGAGCCGCATATAATCAAACCAAATTGAGACAGTTTATGAGAAAATTTATCTACACTATTCGTAGAGCAGGTTTCTTTGCTTTTTTGATGTTCACTTTTCAATGGACCATTGCTCAATCTTCAAGTGCTATTAAAGGAAATGTAAAGGATGCGAATGGAAGTCCACTCAGTAGTGCTTCAGTAACTATTGAAGGTCAACGGGGCGGTACTTTAACCGATGCAAATGGTAATTATTTGCTTAAAGTAAAAGCTGGTACTTATACACTGGTCGTAACTTATGTAGGTGCAACTCCTCAACGTTACATGGTAACTGTTGGTACTGGACAAACCGTTGAGCAAAATGCAAACATAAATGTTGCGTCAGATCTCACCGATGTAGTTGTAGTTGGTTCCCGTTCGAGGGTGCCACGCAGCAAATTAAATACCGTCGTTCCGGTTGATGTTATCAACGCAAGGGAGATCAAACAGTTTGCCCAGGCAGATGTAACCCAAATGCTCACTTATGTAGCTCCTTCTTTTCAATCATCGCGACAAACAGTTTCGGATGGTACCGATCATATTGATCCGGCTGGTTTGCGGGGATTAGGACCAGATCAAACACTGGTGTTGATCAATGGAAAACGCAGGCATAACTCGGCCCTGGTTAATATTAATGGATCCGTAGGACGAGGATCTGTTGGAACAGATTTGAATACAATTCCTGCTGCTGCCATCGAACGCATCGAAGTACTCCGCGATGGTGCCGCTGCTCAATACGGTTCAGATGCAATTGCCGGAGTAATAAATATTGTTTTAAAAAAGAATTATAAAGGGTTGAATATATCAGGAATGTTGGGTGAAAATTTCACGAATATGCCCTACGCAGGTGGAGTAAAAATTCAAGATGGTTTAAACCGCCAATTTGATTTCAGTGGTGGCTGGGGATGGAAAAATGGGGCCTATGTAAATGTCAGCGGTCAGTGGTTGCAACGCGATAATACGAACCGTAGTGGATTAGATAATATTCCGCTGATCTATACAGGTAATGGCGGTGGATTACCAGGTACCGCGGCTGTGCCTGCAGGTATTACCTCAAACGATTATTATCGATGGTTAATAGATCTTGATAAAGGAGTAGTGAGTCAAAGAGGATATAACAGGCGTAATATCGTTGCGGGTAATTCTTCCAATACAAATACTGGTGTTTTTGTGAACGCAGGTGTGCCTATTTCTAAAAATATTAATTTCTACCTGACTACTGGTTATTCTCAACGTAATGGCGATGCAAGTGGCTTTAGCCGAAATCCAAACTCGTGGAGTCAGCAACCTGTTTTGGCAAATGGCCAGCGGTTTTATTACGATGGGTTTTTACCGGTAATCAATACACGAATTATTGATTACTCTGTAAGTGCCGGATTAAACTTTAAAGCCGGAGCATGGGATCTTGATATCAGTAATACCCGCGGTGAGAATTCACTTAGGTACGATATTTCTAATTCAGGTAACTCTTCCCTGCCTGCTACCAATGCTGTACAAACGAAGTTTTATGCAGGTTCACTTGGATTTCTTCAGAATACCATTAATGTTGATTTGGATAGAAAGGTGGAACTTGGAGGAAGCCGAACTCTGAACGTTGCATTTGGCGGAGAGTATCGTTACGAACGTTTTACCATTGCGCAGGGCGAGGCCAATTCTTACATTAACGGTGGTCGTCAATTTCAACCCGATCCTATTCCTCCTTATCCGGGCACTTCTGGCTTTTTTACATTTAGCCCGGGCACGGCCGTATCTGGTTCACAGGTATTCCCAGGATTTCAACCTGCCGATGCAGTAAATGCTAACAGAAATATGTATGCGTTTTACACAGATCTTGAGTTAAGGACCCGCAAATTTGTTTTGGGTGGTGCGTTGCGGTATGAAACCTATGATGAATTACAATTTAATTATTCTAACTTAAGTGGTAAACTGGCAGCACGCTACGAAATAACAGACAAGATTGCGGTACGCGCATCTGCAAGTACTGGTTTCCGCGCTCCGTCTTTGCATCAGCGTTATTTCCAAAATACATCTACACAATTTGTAGCAGGTCTTCCTTCTCAAGCATTAACGGCAAACAACTATAACCCAATTGTTCGCAAAGCATTTGGAGTTGAAAGCCTTAGTCCGGAGACTTCTAAAAGCCTTACAGCCGGTGTTGTTGGAAATATCAGCAGAAACACTTCGCTTACTATTGACGCTTATTTCATCAGGATTGACGATCGCATTGTTCTTTCTTCCCAGTTTAACCGAAGCAATCCATTAATTGGATCAATCCTGACCAGTAACGGAGTAGACCCAACGATTAATGCACTGCAGTTTTGGACAAATGCCGTAAATACAGAAACAAAGGGAATAGATATGGTGATTACGCATCGTTTCCGTTTAGGCGCTGGTAATGCGACTCTTTCTTTTGCGGGTAACTATAATAATAATACTGTTGTAGGTTCCATTCTAACGAATTCAGTAATTGATGACCCAATAAATAATCCAAGCACAAACGACGCTACTAAAAATCCTGTAAACGATTTAAGAACGGCATTGTTTGATCGGCAGCAACGCTCTCGTATTGAAGTTGGGCAGCCAAAAACAAAATTGAATTTTACGTTCAATTATGATCTTCGTAAATACAGTGTTTTATTACGTACCGTTAGGTTTGGAGAAATTACTGCGTTAAATCCTGCCGACCCGGCGTCACGAAACGCTGCTACAGGGGCCTACTGGAATGATGTTGGGTTGGGTACCGATCAAACATTCAGTGCAAAGTGGACAACAGATTTTGTACTCACTTATAAAGCTTGCCCCGGGATGAATATATCTGTAGGTGCTAATAATCTTTTTGATGTTTACCCAGACAGAATATTTGTTGATCCACGTAACGATCCAAATGCTTATTACAACGCGCCAATTGCTTCTGCATTAGGTGTGAATAAAACTTCAGGTGGTCATAGCGCGGGCCGCGACTTATCTAACCGTGGTCGCTTCCTTTATTCTGCAAATCAGTTTGGATTTAACGGTCGTTTTATGTTTGCACGTATAAGTTTGGATATTTTTGAATTAGGTAAGTGTGTGAAAGTCCCTGTAAAAATTGTTCCACCACCACCTCCTCCACCGCCGGTTGTTCCAAAAGATTCAGACGGTGATGGCGTTGCTGATGAATTAGATGGTTGTCCAACTGTGGCTGGTCCAAAAGTTTTAAACGGTTGTCCAGATAAAGATGGAGATGGTGTTGCGGATAAAGATGATGTTTGTCCTGATGTAGCTGGTCCCAAGGCATTTGCTGGTTGCCCCGATCGTGATGGCGATGGCATCCAGGATTCAAAAGACAAATGCCCGGATACCTATGGTCTTTCCCGTTATGAGGGTTGCCCCATACCAGACAAAGATAATGATGGAGTAGCTGATGATGAGGATCGTTGCCCCGAAACAGCCGGACCCGTAGCTAACTTCGGTTGCCCAAGACTGGAAGAAATGAATTTCAATGCTAAGAATGTAACCTTCCTGACTGGCAGTTCTAAACTAACTAAACAAGCTACAAAAGAGCTCGATGAGCTGGTGGCAATTATGAATAAATACCCGAAATTGGCCATCAACGTAGATGGACATACAGATAATACGGGTAAGAAGGAGAAAAATATGGCGCTTTCACAGAGCCGTGCAGACGAAGTAAAGAAATACCTGTCTTCAAAAGGTATAGACGCAGATCGCTTAAGTGCCACAGGATACGGTTCAGAAAAAGGAGTAGGTGATAATACTAGCGCTAATGGACGTGCGCAAAACAGGCGGGTAGAGTTTAGTGTAAGAAATTAATAGTTGATACAAGAAATAACGCAATAGAGCAGCATTTAGCTGCTCTATTTTTTTGCCTTTAAATAGTCAAAAAATATCTGTGCGGTGTTGTTTAAAATAAGGAAAGCTGATTTTGATTCGCGACCCTTTTTCTACGTATTGTACCTGCAATTTTATTCGGTTCAATACAGAAAACCGGTGTTTCCTTGTATCGGGAAGCAACAATAATTTCTGTTTTAGCTGCATGGGGCGTAAATACCTGCCTCACTTTTTCCATTGAATTATTATTTTGCGAGAGATGAGATAATATTAAATGACTTAACTGTTTTCCCCTGTGTTTCGTGAATAACTCTAATGCCTGATCATTCGAAAGGTGCCCTTTTTTGCCTCTTATTCTATTTTTAAGATGTTGAGGGTAACTGCCATTTTCCAACATCTCTTCACAATAATTGCTCTCGAGGAAAACTGCATGGCAATAACTAAAATGTTGAGTCAATTCTTTAGAACTGGAGCCGATATCAGTAAAAATTCCTACATGAGTATTGTTATCCGACACTACAAAACTTACCGGCTCTGCCGCATCGTGGTGTTTTGCAAAAGGAGTAACCTCCAGTTTACCAATAGTAATTTTTTCAGATGCTTTTATTCGTTGTACAAGATCGGGCGGAATAGGAACCGAAATATTTTTCAATGTTCCTTCGGTGATATAAACCGGTATCCTGTATTTTTTTGATAAAGACGGTATGCCGGTGATGTGATCTGAATGTTCGTGCGAAATAAATAACGCTTTTACTGTGGAAAGCGAAAGTCCCAACCGGTTCATTCTTTTTTCTGTTTCCCGGCACGACATACCTGCATCAATCAATACGGATTCTGTTGAATTACCAATATAGTAACAGTTTCCATTACTACCTGAGTTAAGAGACGTGATAAATAATGCCATTGCATTCAAAAATAAGATTTGTAAAGGAAAGTTGAAAATAGAAGTAATTAATGGTAGACGATATATTGAAACTGTCATTTTTTTCCTGATCTTCTCCCAAGCAACAATTTCAGAACCCGTTGATTCGAATTGTTAGTAAGACCAAACAGAAATCCACCGTTAACTTCCCACATAGGGTGTACATAAAGATCAATCATTGGTCCAAGCAAATGTTCCTGTTGCTTTGATGGAAGTATTTTTTGTATGGTTCCTAACGAACTATAATACTCAATACCGATTCCCCATTTTTGTTGAATAGTATAAACGGTTTTAAACTGGGGCGCAAGAACCAATTGTTTTTCATCACCAGATAGTACAAATTCAATATTTGGATTGAATGTAAAATACCAGTTGTCGATTGTTTTATCAATGATCGGTCTTAATTCTCCCTGCCATACAAAACGGGAAGTATCATCGGGTCTGAAAAATCCAAATTCTGCGGAAAGACTGGCACCAACTTTCCATTTCCATTCAAGCGGCACCGTTATCCTTGGCCTGATTTGATTGCCGAGATATTGATATCCACCTTTTTTCGGAGCAAAACCAGAAAAAGTGTAAAAACCAATTTCAAAGTTTTTCCCAAAGCCATGTGTTATTTCCAGTGTTTCGTTCGTCCAGTTAGCAAGCTTCTGATCACTTAATTGCCTGCTTCCCTCGAATGTATAATTGCTATGCAATTCAAAAATGGTCCATTTATTTTGAATCGTTGGCGAAGAATATACCTGTATTTCATTATCAGCCTGGGCAAAACCGATAAAACGTATGAGTACTAAATATAAAATCAGAAAATACTTCATGCGATAAAGATAATGAACTAAAAAAAATAAGACTGAAAACGGATGATCGTTGAAGAAGGGGCAAATGTATTTGAAACTTGTAATGAATGGAAAACAATGCTAGTGATTTATTCTGCCTCATGGCGATTCATCCATATCCGTTTTTAAATGCTTTTTTAGTTTAGAGTCGTTGCTTACATTCACTCATATTATAGGGTAAGCTAACTGCATTATCTTCAAATGCGCCGGGGTTTTGATTATATTGGTTGCTATTATTTATTTTTACGAATATTGTGCAATGAAAAAGCTGTTAATTATTATAAGCCTCCTGGCAACTGGCTATAGTCTTTTTTCCCAGAAATTGGGAAAAAAAGATTTATTGCAGTTAAAAACATTTATGCAGGGAAACTTTAGTACTGCTCAACAATCAAAAATGGATACTGCATTTTTATCTATTTCTTTACATATGAAACAGGTTTGGCCCCAGCGAAACGATGGTTATTGGTTGTATGTAGAACAGGCAGCTACAGAAACACCCGATAAACCTTATCGCCAGCGCATGTACCATTTATATCTTCAGGATGATTCGATCCTCGTGAGCCAGGTATTCGAATTTAAGGATCCTGCCAGATTCATTGGCTATTGGAATGAACCCAAGCGATTTGATTCTATAAAATTCTTCGTGCTTAGTAGCCGGGCTGGTTGTGAGGTTTATCTCCGAAAAAACAGTCAAGGTAAATTTACCGGATCCACTGAA
Organism: Chitinophagaceae bacterium; assembly: GCA_046153465.1. Lineage (GTDB taxonomy): Bacteria > Bacteroidota > Bacteroidia > Chitinophagales > Chitinophagaceae > Endoryza. The sequence goes on along the minus strand of JBJXDV010000026.1, from coordinate 5,976 downwards.
GGCAAGGATTGTCAGAGTTCGCTGCGTGGTGCCAGTTATGCCACCAGCGAGGTACTTATCGATAAAATGAATATTCATTCCTGGGATCGGGGATGGAATGCTGATAACCTGCAGGTTTGGGGTTCTGTAAAAGGACCCTATCAATTCAAAAAGAGCACGAAATAGGAATATTATCTTTATCTCAATGCATTAAACTTGTATTCATGAAAAGACTTGTAGAGCTGGTATTACTTGTTATTTTAGTTCAAACAGTTCAATCACAAACACCTCCCGTTAATACATCCGCTGATATTTATCTTCAGTTAAAAAAGTTGAATGTTTTAGGTTCGGTTTTATACATTGCGGCACACCCCGATGATGAAAACACACGCTTATTAGCCTGGCTCTCCAAAGAGAGATTGTACCGTACCGGTTATCTTTCTATTACAAGAGGTGATGGGGGGCAAAATTTGATCGGTGATGAACAAGGGATAGATCTGGGTTTGATTCGAACACAGGAATTGCTTTCGGCACGTCGGATTGATGGGGCCGAACAATTTTTTACGAGAGCCTATGATTTTGGATTCAGTAAAACAACCAGTGAAGCATTTGAAAAATGGGACAAAGAAAAAATACTAAGCGATGTGGTTTGGATCATCAGAAAATTTCAACCGGATGTAGTGATTGCCCGTTTCCCGGAAGATGGAAGAGCAGGTCACGGGCACCATTCAGGATCAGCTGTACTAGCCCGTGAGGCATTTAAGGCAGCGGCAGATCCGAGTCGCTTTCCGGAACAACTGAAATTTGGCGTTAAACCCTGGCAGCCGGTAAGAATAGTTTGGAACACGTTTAATTTTGGCAACACAAATACAACTAATGAAAGTCAATTAAAAATTGATGTAGGGGCCTACAATGCAATACTTGGAAAAAGTTATGGTGAATTAGCCGCCGAAAGCCGTAGCCAGCATAAAAGCCAGGGATTTGGTGTTCCCGCAAGCAGGGGTGCGCAATTCGAATACTTTACACCGGTAGATGGTTCAGTTGCAAAGACGGATATCATGGACGATGTAGTTACCACATGGTCAAAATTACCCGGCGCTGAGGAATTACCAGTTATCATTGATAATATTATTCGCAATTATTCTCTGTCAAAACCCGGTTTATCAGTTCCTTCACTTGTATCACTGTATAAAAAAATTCAACAACTACCGGATGGTTTTTGGAAGAATAAAAAATTGGAAGAAACCCAACGCATCATTGAACAGTGTAGCGGACTCTGGCTTGAAGCCACCGCTAATAATGAGTACGCTGTACAGGGAGATTCTATTCGGTTGTCGGTTTCTGTGAATAACCGGAGTGGAGTTACGATGAGTATGGTAAAAATAATGACCGATGGGTTTGATAGCACGATGAACCAGCTATTGGAACTTAATAAAAACTATTTTTTTACAAAGCCGCTGGTTGTTTCAATGGGAAAGAAAATATCCCAGCCTTATTGGCTTGAGCAGAAAATGAGTGAAGGTTCATTCAACGTGAATGAGCAAACTTTAATTGGAATGCCGCAGAATAATGCTTCCATTCTTGTAGATTTTGATCTTGTAATTGAGGGACAGCTTTTTCGGTTTACCAAACCCGCTCAATATAAGTATACCGACCCGGTTAGGGGAGAATTGTACCAGCCATTAGTAGTTGTACCACCAGTAGCTATCTCCACGGAACCAGGCGTTGTAATTTTTCGTAAGAATGAAGATCAAAAGGCGACAGTACTTTTAAAAGTAACGGCTCACCGGAATTTTAGTGAATACGCAATTAAAGTTTCAAAACGTATGCGAACAGAAAATAGTTTACAGGTAGATAGCCCTTTTACACTTACCAGGGGATTGACGAAAGATTATTTATTCAGTATCAATAACAAATTATTAAAAGAATCAGACCAGGATTATGTACAGGCTTTTACAGAATTGAGAAAGGGGAAGGAAGAATACCCGGCATATTTGAATATAACAAGCATTAAGTACGACCATATTCCGCATATTCATTATATGTATCAGGATGCGATAAAGATTTTGAATATGGACCTTAAAACAGTAGGTAAGAAGATTGGATATATTGAAGGGGCGGGAGATAAAGTGATGATTGCGTTGCAGCAAATGGGATATGAAGTAATGGTTTTAAAGGAAAAAGATATTGTTCCATCGTATCTAAAACAATTTGATGCGATCATTACCGGTGTACGGGCGTACAACGTGAATGATTTTATGGCGGCTAAGTATGAAGTTTTGATGAATTATGTGAAAGAGGGTGGTAACCTGATTGCACAGTATAGTACCAATAATTTTATCAGTAATGTGAAAGCTAAAATTGGCCCCTATCCATTAACAATATCACGTAGCAGGGTAACCGATGAGAGGGCGAAAGTAAATATCCTGCTGCCAGAGCACCCGGTACTGAATTATCCCAATAAAATTATTGCTTCCGATTTTGAGGGATGGTTACAGGAGCGGAGTATTTATAATGCTGAACAACTCGATAGCGCTTATGAAAAACCACTTTCGATGGCTGATCCGGGTGAGAAAGACCAGGAAGGTAGCCTGGTGATTGCCAGTTATGGGAAAGGGAAATTTGTATATACCGGACTGGTGTTTTTCAGGGAACTTCCTGCTGGCATTCCCGGAGCATACCGCCTGCTCGCAAATATTATTGCATTAAACCGAAAGAAAGCATTTTAAGAATGAGCGAACGTTCAAAAGTTAATCCAAGAGTTGCATTTGCCATCGCGGTATTTTCAGGAGTTATTATTGGCAAGTTGATTAAAAAATTCTCCCTGGGTTTGCTGATTGGAGTATTGTTCAGTTTAATATATGTAATGATTGTAACGGCAAAAAAAAGGAAATGAAGTCAAGTAATAACGATCAGGAAAAACCGCCATTGTTTAAAAACTGGAAAGGCTGGTACCTGATGGTTATTCTATTTCTGATGGTATTGATCGTAGTTTTTTACCTTGTCACTAAACATTTTTCATGAGATTTTCCGGCTTGGATTGGACGGTATTGATAGCAACCTTGTTGTTGATTATCGCCTATGGAATTTATAAAATCCGGACATCCCGTAACCTGGAAGGTTATTTCTTGGGCAATAGGCAAATGCCCTGGTGGATAATTCTGGTAAGCATCATGGGCACGCAGGCAAGTGCCGTAACTTTTTTAACCGTACCCGGACAAGCGTATACAGATGGAATGCGATTTGTTCAATATTATTTTGGACTACCCATTGCAATGGTGATCCTTTGTGTAACATTGGTCCCCATTTTTCATCGATTAAAAGTGTTTACTGCTTATGAATATCTCGAGCAGCGCTTTGATCTTAAAACAAGAACACTCACTTCCTTTCTATTTTTATTGTCAAGGGGATTATCAACAGGTATTAGCGTAATTGCCCCTTCCATTGTGTTGCATAGTTTATTAGGCTGGAATTTCTATATTACCAATATTGCTATGGGCGGCTTATTAATTATTTATACAACTGCTGGTGGTGCTAAAGCGGTAGCCTACACGCAGCAACTTCAGTTTATTATTATTTATGCCGCCATGTTTGCTGCCTGTTGGTATGCGGTAGATATGTTGCCAGAAGGGGTGGGAGTAATGGATGCATTACAAATCAGTGGAAAATCGGGGAAGCTGAATGTAATTACCAGTGGCGTCAATAATGGGTCTTTCGATTGGAAAGACAAGTACAATATCTTTAGCGGTATTATCGGTGGCTTGTTTTTATCGCTTAGTTATTTTGGAACCGATCAAAGCCAGGTAGGAAGGTATCTTACTGCCAAGAATGTAAGGGAAAGTAAAATGGGATTATTGATTAATGGGTTAGTAAAAGTGCCCTTGCAATTTTTTATTTTGTTGGTGGGCGTTTTCGTTTTTTCATTTTACCAGTTTTATAGAGCACCAGCCTATTTTGATCTTGCACAGGAGCAAGTCGTCAAAAAAAGCGTTTATGCAGGAGCGTACGATAATGCGGTTTCCCAATACGATGTGTTGCAGGAAGCAAAAAAAAATACGGTAGTAAAATTAGCCGCGGCTCTTAAATCAACAGATAACAATAAAATTGAGTTGCTGCAAAATCAATTACAACTTCAACAACAGCAAAGCCAGGAAATAAGACAGTCTGTAAAGAGCTTTGTAAAAAAGGCAAATCCCGGTTCCGATGGAAATGATACAAACTATATATTCCTGCGTTTTGTAGGCGACTTCTTGCCCAAGGGCTTGATAGGATTGATTATTGCAATTATTTTTTTAGCTGCATGGGGAAGTATTGCAGCCGCACTCAATTCCCTGGCTTCCTGTACCATGATTGATTTTCACAATAAATTTTCTACAAAAAAATTAACTCAGGAGGAAGAATACAAGTGGTCGAAATGGTATACCATTGGATGGGGTATTTTTTGTGTTGTTATCGCACAGTTTGCCTATAACCTTGGGAACAGTTTAGTGGAGGCAGTGAATATATTGGGTTCATTGTTTTATGGAACGATATTAGGAGTATTCCTGGTTGCTTTTTATTTGAAAAGAATCAAAGGGAATGCTGTGTTTGTTGGTGCATTATTATCCGAACTCATTGTCTTAGTTGTCTTCTTCGCCAATATCATTTCGTTTTTATGGCTGAATGTTATTGGAGCGGCGGGTGTACTTTTCTTTTCATGGTTAGTTCAATGGCTAATACCCTCGAAAAAAGTAAAGGCGTTAGTTTAAATCTAAAACGCTCGCGAAGATTAACTTTTCATTTTTAATTCTTCATTTTGTGTGCTTTCCAACATTATCTCTACCAACCTATTGGTGGCTGGGCAGTATTCGATATTTTGTTTAAATACATGCATGTATTCACTCATATGCCTTTTGTTATGATGAGGGAAGCCTGCGCAATCGGCTGGCCGAACCTCATAAATAGAGCAATAATTATTTTTGAGGTTCAGGAATTGGCAGGGCTCTGTTTTATTGAGCCAGTCTCCCGCGCTGTCTTTTCGCAACCATTTTTTTGTGAATGCAGCTACACTCATTTCTAAATGACCGGCAATACGTCTTATATCTGTTTTAGTATAAGTGGGTGACATGGTTTTGCAACAATTGCCACAACTCAGGCAGTCGATTTCTTTCCATACTTCTTTATCTGTTCGGGTAGCAAGTGCATCAAGCCCGCGGGGTGGATTTTTTTTGAGTTTTGTTAGAAACCGCTTGAGTCGAGATTTATTTTTTGTTGCCTTTAGCCTAAACGTTCGAAGATTAATCTGCATGTTTTTTTATTAAAAGAAAGTTTTCGCTCACCTTTTTTCATCATGGTTGGTGTCTTCACCAACCATTTTCTTCACCAACCATTTTCCTCACCAACCATATTCATTGCAAATATGCCAAAAAAAATGGAATTAAATTGTTTAAATGAGTTTGATATAAATGGTTCATTGTATTATTGACTTTGTTTTGTGCTGCGGCGATGCTTTCAAACTGTATTTATTTAATTAACTTTCCACTCAATAACATTGTTCATGTGGGATTCTCATAAAAAAGGATTTAAGGCCTGGTTGCAATTAGAAAAATCACTTTCCGATAATTCGGTAGAAGCCTATTTGCGCGATATTGATAAATTAACTGATTTTTTACAACACGAGCATTCACTAAAATCTCCAACCGAACTGGAACTAACCAACCTTCAGCAATTTATTAAACAGGTAGCTGAATTGGGAATGACAGCTTCTTCCCAGGCACGCATTATTTCGGGTATACGTTCCTTTTATAAGTATTGTTTAATGGAAGGGATCACAAAAAAGGACCCCACCTTATTGTTAGAAGCACCGAAGCTAAAAAGAAGTTTGCCCGATATATTAAGTTTTGAAGAGATTGAACAAATCATTGCCCAGATCGATTTAAGTAAGCCAGAGGGCGGGCGAAATAAGGCGATTGTTGAAACCTTGTACAGTTGCGGATTGCGGGTAAGTGAATTGGTGAA
>JBJXDV010000025.1:0-4915 GCA_046153465.1 Chitinophagaceae bacterium | reverse complement strand
TAATCAGTTATGGGATGCCCGCTTATAAATTGAATGGTATGCTGGTGTATTTTGCCGGTTATGAAAATCATATTGGTTTTTATGCTACGCCAACAGGGCATGCAAGCTTTAAGAAAGAACTTTCAATTTATAGACAGGGAAAAGGTTCTGTACAGTTTCCGATCGACCAGCCGCTGCCCCTTACACTGATCACTAAAATTGTTAAGTACCGGGTGAAAGAAAATCTCCAAAGGATAAAGACAAAAAAATAATTGGAGACAGGAAATACAGCCTGCTTTGAATCTTCTATTTTAGAATTTTATAGAATTTCTCAAGTTCTGAATTATCAGCAGGAGATAGCGTTTCATTGTTATCATATTTTGATTTAAAAAACAATACACGTTTATGCTGAGGGTATTTTATTAGAATTGCCTCTATCATTTCTCCCTGCTTTTTATCTTTCTCTTCGTAAAATGGTTTGGCCGGAGGCAACGCTGACTTAAACCGATTTGGCCGTTTTAACAACATGGCTTCCAGCGTAGCCAGCCGGTTTAGCGGTATTGTCTTAATTTTTGAAGCTTTTTGATAAAGCCCTTCTAACTGCTTTTTACTGAGACCACCCCGCTCCTCATATTGATAAGAAAGACTCTGTACAAAAGTGGAAGATGGATTGTTCTCAAGCACTGCATTGAGCAGTTCCTTTACAATATCCAGGTCTGGGTTTTTACGTTGCATTATTGGGCATTAATAAAAGGGGAATGTACAAAATTCTACCCTTTATTAACCAGGTTCCAATAAATAAAGAGCTGATCCAAACAGTTTGTCAAGTTAATGAAGCAGTTTATCAAAGTGATGCGTTGATAAAATTTTCTTGTTCTTTTTTTGTACTGCATTTCCTGGAACAACAATTTTAAACTTAAAACATTTTGTATGAAAAAAACAATTAGTTACCGAATTGCTACAACATTATTGATATGCCTGGCAATGGTAAGTTCATTTTCCTTTACAAGTCCATTCGGAGGAGAGGGATACGAAATTTACATAAACAATAAACTTGTGGCTCAGCGTTTTGGTGCAAAAATGGACAAGGTTGAAACATTTTCACTGCACCAATATTCCTCAGCGGATCAATTGACCATTAAGTACTATCATTGCGGCAGAGTCGGAAAAGAAAGATCAATAACCATTAAGGACGAAAAAAAACATATACTAAAGCAATGGAAATATGCCGATGTTACCGAACCCGTTGCTGGTATAAATTGCTCGATGAAAGAATTATTTGCCTTTGAAAGAACAAGCGGATTGGTGAATGTATACTATTCCTCTTCCGAATTACCCGCGGGCCGTTTAGTTGCTTCATTTAGTTCGAAGTCAGTTGCCAGTAACAATCCCTGACGTTGAATTCGTTTTTAAAAGAGGCTGTCGCAAAAGACAAATTAAATCTCGCAAAGGCGCTATGACGCAAAGAAGAGAATATTGAAGATCAAGCGTTGCGACTTTGCGTCGTTGCGAGAAAAATTAGTTACGCTACTTTTGAGACAGCCTCTTATATTTTCTGTGTATTTGATTATAGTTTCGCCCATGCCGAAAAGAATTCCAATAAAATAATTGGAATTATTAATCGCAACAATTTCCCTATGTAAACTCTATATGCTAATCCTCCGGATTTATTCTTATCTTTTGATTCAAAGATTATAATGAAAAAGATTTTCCCGTTTCTTTTGTTATTGCAACTTACCAGTTATGGACAAGTTGCTTCAGAAATTTATATGTTTGATCTTGAGTCTAAAAATAACATGCTTAAATTGTCGAAGCCGGTAAATATCACCAATCATAAAGGCTACGATAATCAACCGTTTTTTCATCCCTCAAAACCGCTTATTTATTATTCATCTTTCAATGATAGCGGGCGAAGCGATATCAACTATTATAATTACCGGGCAAACAAAACCATTCAATTTACAAATACCCCGGAAAGAGAATACTCTCCCATACTAACACCCGATGGTAAATTTATCTCTTGTATCATTCAATGGGAACAGGGTGAGCAGGAGCTTGGTAAATACCCCGTAAAAGGAGGAAAGCCTGAAACAATTATTGCAACATTAAAAGTAGGATACCACGTATGGATAGACGAGCAGCGATTATTACTCTTTGTATTGGGAGATTCTAACCAAAACTTCCTGCATTATTTTAATCTTAGTACTAAAGAAGATAAGGTTATAGCTAATAACCCGGGGCGATCCCTGCATAAAATACCCGGGACAAATAGTTTCAGTTTTATTGAAAAGGTTAACAAAGAAGAATGGCTTATTAAAAAATTTACTCCATCTACCAATGAACTATCCACTATTATACACACTCTTGCAGGCAGAGAAGATATTACCTGGCTTAACAATGGAATAATAATCAGTAGTGATGGAAATAATCTATTTTATTTCGATACAAAATCTAATAGTGGCTGGCAACCTATTATTGTTGAAAATAAGTTACCTGCGATAAAAGGTATTTCAAGACTATCTGTCAATTCAACGAATACTAAACTGGCAGTTGTTGTGAGTGAGTAATGACAGAATTTCTGATTGTTGGACCCGGCATATTTATAGCGCATTCCTTTTTGATACGTTTTATTATTTACTCAAAAAAGAGAACCATGTACTACAAAAATGCCGCAAAAGGCAACTACGGAAACAGGCCACTGTTTTACCGTTCAATGGAACGTGCAGCTGTAAACATTCACAAAACTGACAAGAGTTTTGAATTACTGGTGTTTGCACCCGGCCGTATTAAAGAACATTTTCAATTAGATGTTCAGGGTAATGAGTTGATTATTTCTTACACTCCTCCCGAAGGATTTCCCCGCCCAGAATGGATATTGAGGGAATACAGCAGAGGAGGTTTCCGCAGAAGTTTTAACCTTGATGAAAGCATTGACACGCAAAACATCAACGCTAAATATGTGGATGGTGTATTACAGGTAAGCTTACCCGTTATTTCCGGAAAAGAAGTATCTAAGAAGGAAATTGTGATTAACTAAAGTTTAGCAGTAAGTAAGGGCGGTCATTGTAAAAAATGGATCGCCTTTACTTTTATATTATTTTTTCCAGCACATAGGAATTATCGTTGATCACAACCGTTGAACCTATCGGTTTCCCCAATAATAATTTTCCCAACGGTGAGTAGGGCGATAGTGCAATGATGTTTTCATTATCTATGGTTGCTTTGCCTAAAGCAATACTTAGCAAAAACCAATTCTTCCCTGTTTTTATAAGGCTGCCCTGAATAACTACGGTAGAATGGATTTCAGAATCCAACGAAAAAAACACCGACTGCTGTTCCAATAATTCCTGCAATTGCCGGCTTATATTATCCTGTTCAATTTGTAGCATTGCCCGGGCTGTTTCATATTTATCACCCGCGCTGCTTTTAGTTTCATTAGCAGTACTTTCTCTTAAATCACTTAATTGCAGGCGAAGATTCGCTATTTTATTAGTTAGTAACTGCTGGTAATAATGATATGTTTTTTGTTTGAACGTCATTTCAGCCAATAGACAATTATTTACTTCTTAGAAGTAAGCTAAACGCTTCCCAGGTCGGATTTTCTATTTCTCAAATTTAATTTTATACTCAGATACATAAACCGCGCTATCCTTAAACATATCTTTAAAAAATAGTCTCGCTTCCTGACCTAAGCGCAAACAGGTAAATTTATTACTGATATCCGATGGTGTGTTCATTGGCTGTAAGGAAGGATACCAGATAATATGATCCGGTTTATCCAGCAATAGTTGTGGCTTCGTCCATTGCTGTGCATTATCTCCCTTACCTAAATCTTCATTAGCGTTAAAAGAAATATAAATACGGCTTCCCTTCCAGGAGGAACCTGTTACATGACCCATTAGCATGACCCATTGATTAAGGTAGGTATTCCAACTAACGGAGGGGCCCCAGTGAAAACCTCCGGTAGGTGAGGAGGCGGGACCGCCACCTTCTGTTGCCGGAATCTGAAGTGATCGAACGGGAACACCAATGCTATCAGAAGGCACGTCGAACCCGGTTCCTCCCCATCGTTTTGCCTTTCCTACAGGGTTTTCAAGATCACTTAATTTTATCCGCGCAACACTGATACATTGACCACTCGCTTCCTTTACCGGATCATAAGATAGAGAATCGTAGTTGTTCGGGTATCCATACTCGCCGTAAAAAAGATATAAGTAATCGCCATTTGAAACCGCGGAAGGGTCACCTACGCCTCCGGGAAAGGTATTCGATGTGTTATAGGGTTTTAAGATCATTCGCGATTGAAGATCTTCGATAAATATTCCTTTATTTTCCCAACTATGTCCCCCGTCCATTGATTTCATAATTCCAATGCGGCAAACAGCCGCCACTGATTTCGGTCCTCTTAAACCCTGCGGCCAATTGTGATCAATATATCCGATACCAGTAGCCGAATCATAAGGGAGGGTGGACGGATAGTTTTCATTGTGATAAACAGCAAATAATGTTTTTCCCGTTTGATCCTTTACGTCCTGGTAAACCGTTTCAAACCAAACGGCACCATGTAAACCAGTTTTGTTTGGTGCAACATTTGTCGGCATTATAGGATCCACAAATTCATTCATTTTTCTAAGAAAAGCTTCATCCGCATTTTTTCCATCAGCAAATTCCAGTTCATTTGAATAGCCCCATTCGGGATCTTCACCATACTTCCCTGGGAAAATTCGAAACGTATCACCAATCCATGCTTCTGCCATATTACAATCAACAAATGAATTGAAATAGAATTTATCACTTGCAATCAGCGTAGCTTTCGGGATTGTTACAACAGGCCTTTGCTTATTTTCTTTACACGAAAACATACACAGGGCTATTATCGCAAATAATAATTTACCTTTTCTACACATGCGATTTAATTAAAAAATGATGAATATAA
>JBJXDV010000024.1:0-5052 GCA_046153465.1 Chitinophagaceae bacterium | reverse complement strand
GTAATTAATAATTGCTCCGTTGCACCTCCTCCTCCGGCTCCTGCCCCAGTTGAAATTGCCGTTGACGATCCGCTGATGAAGGCTGTTGCCGATGCGACGAAAGACTTCCCGACTGTAAAAGCTGCAGTAAAGGATGGAGTGATTACGCTTACGGGAGAAATAAAAAAAGCGAACCTATCAAAACTAATGATGGTTTTAAATACGCTAAAGCCAAAGAAAATAGAAAATCAATTAACCATTAAATAATATTGGAGGAACATTTTATGGCCTTACAAGATAAATATAGAGAACTGGTAGATGCTGCTACAGCATCTGGAGTTACTGCCCTTCAGGTAAGGGAGCAGGATAGTATATTGTACATCGACGGAGAAGCTCCATCCGGTGACGTAAAAGATAAGTTATGGGATATTTATGGAAAGATTGATCCGGATTTCCGTGCAGGTGATGTTGTAATGAATATCAATGTATCTGCTATGGCAGCGGGTTCCCGTGCAAAAGTTACTACCGAAAAATCAAATCTTAATATTCGTAAAGGCCCGGGCACTGATCAACCAATCGTTGGCAAAGCAGCCCATCATGAATTGGTAACGCTGGTTAGCAAAACAAATGATCAGTGGTGGTTAATAAGAACAGATGATGGAGATGAGGGATATGCTTACGCACAATATCTGACAGTCGAAGGATAAACTTTCCGTTAACAAAATCGCATGTTGGCCGTGGATTAATTCCACGGCCTTTTTATTTACCTTTATTGGCTTATGGAATATCCTATGTTGGGTCGTGCTTTTATTATATCACTATTTTTTATTTTTCAGGCATTTCATTTAAATGCGCAAACCACGGGTGCACGGCCAAAAATTGGTCTTACACTTAGTGGTGGTGGAGCAAAGGGACTTGCACATATCGGCATTCTAAAAGCAATAGATTCTGCAGGTATAAAAATTGATTTTATAACAGGTACCAGCATGGGCAGTATCATTGGCGCCCTGTATGCAGTTGGTTATTCAGGAGAAGAAATAGAAAAAATTGCGCGTACGATGGACTGGGATATACTATTGAGTAATTCATCCTCGCTCCGTTCATTATTTATGGAAGAAAAGGAAGAGTATAATAAATATGCTTTTGAATTACCGTGGGTAACCCATCGATTTCAATTACCCAGTGGCATTCTTGAAAGTGAAGAACTTTGGCTAAAGTTTTCAGAATTATTTTTCCCGGTATATACTATAAAAGATTTTTCAAAATTTCAGATACCATATAAATGTATCGCTACTGATATTGCAAGCGGACAGGGAGTAATCATGGATAGTGGAGAGATTGTTTCTGCCATCAGGGCCAGTATGGCTATCCCTTCTGTATTCACCGCGGTAGAAAGTAACGGACGAAGATTGGTAGATGGAGGTATTGTCCGAAACTTTCCCGTACAGGATGTAAAAAAAATGGGGGCCGACCTTGTTATCGGTGCCAATGTATCTACCGGACTTTTGCCAAAAGAAAAAGTAAATAATGCCTTGCAGATATTAATGCAGATCGCTTTTTTTAAGGAATCTGAGACCGTAAAAAAAGAAATAGACCTTTGTAATATCTATATCCCAATTCAATTAGAGAATTTCAATAGTGCAAGCTTCAACCGTTCCAAAGAAATTCTTGAGTTGGGTATTGAAGAAGGAAAAAAAATATATCCGGTATTTAAAAAACTAGTCGACTCCCTTGATTCAATTTATGGTAAAAGCCTTTCATCAACCAGAAAATTACCGGTTGTTGATTCCATAAAAGTTTCTGCCATCGAAATAAAGGGTTTAGAAAATACAACGGAAGATTTTTTCAAAAATATGATGGGTTTCTATACCAACAGGTATTATACACCCGTTAAGTTGGCACGTATGGCACGTAAAATATTTGGTACCCGCTATTATAAAAGGGTGCTTTATAGCCTGGAACCACGGGAGGACCAGTCGGCCAAAATTGTTTTTACAGTAGAAGAGAATCCCCGAAGTTTTGCAAAGGTTGGGCTGCATTATAATAAGTTTACAGGTATAGGCATTGTTGCAAATTTTACGATTCGAAATTTCTTTGCTCCCCATTCGCGCAGTCTCGTAACCGTTAATATAGGAGAAAAATTGCGTTTGCGGAGCGAACATCTGCAATACCTTGGAAGAAGTAAAACGGTTGCAGCAATTGGAGCAATTCAATATGAATTTCTTGATATACCCACCTTTGCTGATTTTAAAAAAAACGGTGAATACAGGCAGAATTATTTCAAAGGTGATTTTAAAATGCAATACTCCAGCAACCGAAAATTTACAGTTGGATTAGGTACGCGGTTTGAATGGACACAATACAAGCCTTCAATTGTTACCAATTTTGATGTTCGGGGAAAAAATGCTTTTGTAACAAGTTACCTCTACACAGGAATTAATACACTTGATAAACCAGTTTTACCGAGACGGGGAGTTAAGATGGATGCCGAATTTGGGTTAGTATATAACCAGTCGCCTGAGGTGGAGGTATTTATTAACGGCCAGGAAGTAAACCCCGATTCACTGGGAATAAAATACAATAATTACCATCGACTGTCTTTTAATTTTGAAACGTATGCACCACTCGGAAAACGATCCACTTTTTTTACTCAATTTCAATTGGGAATGAATTTCAATTACGATCAGAATATTTTCAATGATTTTGTAATTGGAGGTATAACAAAAATGTTCCGCAATCAAATATTATTTGCCGGACTGGAAGAGGGTAGTTTTTTTACACCAAGCGTTGCCGCTTTACAAATTGGGCTAAGGGTAAACGTTACTACAAATTTTTACCTGGCTGGCCGCACTAATGGGTTAATCAATAATTTTATAAGTCCTGATAACAGGTTGGTACGACCCCGTTTTTTATCCGGCCATTCCGGAACGCTGGGCTATAATTTTGCACTAGGTCCGCTTGAGTTAAGCGCTATGTATAACGACCAATCCAGGAAAATAACTGCTTATATCAATTTGGGAATTCCTTTCTAAGCATTTTGAGCTTTAATAAAATCGCTTATGAGGTAACTGATTAATTTCCCGGTGGTATCTTCTTTTTTACCATCAACCAATTGAGTAGCTCCTTCACAAATATGCACATACGCAGCATTACAGTCTAATGCCGCAAAATTAATGTACTGCCGCGCATGCAGGGCACTGATGCCCGATGGTGTTTGGGCACTGCTCAATACATTTTCAATAGCATCCAGGTCAAGTTCTATACCGGTGTAATTATCTTCTGTAAAACCTGTGGCATGTGCAACTGCCTGTATAAAATTTCTTTTCTCATGAATAAAAATATCTTCATAAGTAATAAAATCAATAAAAGGATTGTTCACTATATCCATCCAAACATTTTGAGGAAGATAATTTTCGTGTATACCAACAATACAATATTTTAACAAATACCCATCTTCTTCGGCATAACGAAATCCATTACCGCTGTGTCTGCCTTCACTTGGGCGAAAATCGCTATGGGCATCCAGATTTATTGCATTTATTTGTGCCAATTGAATAAGGCCCGCCTTATGCAATCCTTTGGCAGCACCTTTTATTAGTGGATAGGCATTGTTATGGCCACCGCCAATGGCTATTGGAATTTTTTTATGGGCACATATTTGCTTTACCAATTCTTCTACCTCGTCATCAACGGTGATTACAGCATGACGGTAGGCATCTTTTTTTTCTTCTACACCATAAGCGTTTTGTTCGATCAGGTATTTAATATCACCAAAATCGAAATGACCCAGTAACAAAATCTCTTCACCACTTAAAAAATCGTTATTCTGAATATTAAGGAAGGAACTGAGAAAAGGTATCCAGCAAGAATCAGTTCCCCCTACTCCACCGTTTGCACGAACACCAATATCTTCCGGAATTCCGAACAATACATATTTAATACCGGGTTGACTTAACACTGATTCTAATTGCGCAGCAGAACCGGTAACTTTTACCTGTTCACCCAGTTTCGTTTCAAACTTTCTTATTTTCGTGAGGGAGAGAACATCCTGCTTATTATAGTACTTTAAATGCTGCATATAGTTGGTTAAGTACAACAATTTAGGAAAAGAATATTACTATTAAGAATGCTGTATTTTCGGAGGTAGAATAAAATCCCTTGGATTCGTTCTAACATATTTCAACAATATTTTAATGAATTCAGGTGAATCCCGGAGATGGATTCCTCTCGACTTCAAAGCCACTACAAATGCAAGGCTAAAACTAACCAGGAAGTTCATAAAACCTATACCCAATACGCCTAAAAAAACGGTTAAAAGATAGAGCACAGGAACGCTGTCAATACCTAATTCATATACAGCGATTCCACAATTTCCTGCAGCGATTGTAATATGGCGAATATCAAAAGGGATACCGAAAATTTTGCTCAATAGTCCCGACATTCCTAAAAAAAAACCAAGCGAAGTATTTCCAACCAGTGAACCTGCATTTTTCTCAATGAAGTTGGCAAATTTTTCTAATCGCTTCTTAGGCAATGAAACCTTTAATAGCGGATGCATAATAAGGCGCTCCCTTAATTGCGCATATTGAATTTTATTTTGAACATATCCAGCAATAATTCCGCTCAAAAAAAGAAAAAAACCAGTAAAACATGCATACAATAATGAAAGGCTGTACCAAGGATGTTGATCATTGAGCATTTTAATAGCAGATTCTTTTGTTGTAATTGATACCCCGGTTAGCCGTTCATAAATCCACGATAATAAAAAATTAAATGGAAATACGATTACCAGGTTTCCGAAGAAAGAAGCAATCTGGCTCCTCGAAACTTTACCAACCAATTCTGCTAAATTGAAGAGGTTTGGTTGAGTATTATTTTTTTTTATATCCAAAGATGCAGCGACTGTACTGGCCGTGAATGCCGGCTGTTTAGTAGCCAGCGTAGAGTTGGATTGGTCAATAGCAATAAAGCCAATACTATAATTAACACTATAAAAAAATCCTTGCCAAAATGGAGCGAGTACCAGTTTACCCAATAGGTTTTTAAAAACGGCAATAAAGGAAATAATAAATC
>JBJXDV010000023.1:0-3694 GCA_046153465.1 Chitinophagaceae bacterium | reverse complement strand
TCCACCGTCAGGATATAACGATCTAACCAATACAACTTGTATTGGTGCAAGGACAGAAGTAACATCTGATAATACAATGGTTTTTGGCAACTTCGACGTTGACCGTTTCGCATTTGGGTTAACAACTACCAATGCCAATCACGCACTTGAAGTGGGATCAAATTCCGGCGATGGTAATGGGGCTTACCTAACCGAGGGAGGTAACTGGACCAATGCATCCGATGTAAATAAAAAAGAAGATTTTACGATTTTGGATGGAAACGAACTTCTCCAGAAAATTTCTTCTTTACCTATCACTAAATGGAAATACAAGGGCTCTAACGAATATCATATCGGCCCGATGGCGCAAGATTTTTATAAACTATTCGGTTTGGGTACAGATGATAAAGGCATTAGTACGGTAGACCCGGCAGGTATTGCATTGGCTGCCATTAAAGAACAGCAGAAATTGATTGTTCAATTGCAGGAAGAAATAACAAAACTTAAAATAATTATCCAACAAAATAAATAGAAACGTCACCATTCCTTTTGTTCACTATAAAAAACTATTCGCTATGAAATTAAAATACACCATACTAATTTTTGGTTATTCGATTTATAGTATTATTTCCTTTGGGCAACAAAGTGTTGGCATCGGAACCAATTCGCCGAATACAAGCTCATTACTTGAAATAAATAGTAATTCCAAAGGCATCTTGATTCCGCGGGTTAGTTTAACTGGTATTACTGATATTACAACGATTCCTTCGCCGGTAAATGCCCTTTTGGTATATAATAATAATCCTGCCTTACCTGACGGCAGGGGATTTTATTATTACAATACATTCACCAATGAATGGACCCGGTTGGCAACCAATAACAATCTTAATAACATTAGTTATTGGAGTTTTAGTGGTAACAACGGAACTGACCCTGCAGTTAATTTTATTGGCACCACCGATAACAAAGCACTTGTATTTAAAACCAATAATATTTTATCGGGTAAGATAGATCCAGGGCCCAACAATGTTTTCTTTGGGCAATCAGCCGGGGTTGCGATCACAACAGGAACCAATAATACATTTATTGGGCATTTGGCGGGACAAAATAATAATACTGGTTCAAGTAATTTATTTGTAGGTCATTTTGCAGGAAATATAAATACCAGCGGTATTGAAAATGTTTTTCTTGGTCAGGAAGCAGGAAAGGCAAATACGATCGGTGAAAGAAATGTTTTTATAGGGGAAGATGCGGGTGTTTCAAATACTACCGGTGATGATAATATATATATCGGGAATGGTGCAGGGCGACTAAGTACAACAGCATTCCAACAGGTGGCCATAGGTTCAGAAGCACTGGCATCTGTTACTACCGGCGACTTCAATACAGCTATTGGCTATTTATCCTCAAAAGAAATTACTACCGGTAGTTATAATACAGCTGTAGGTGCGCATTCTTCGGAACAACTTACATCAGGCCTGTTTAACACAGCAATAGGAAGATATGCATTACAAACAAACATATCCGGATCAAGTAACACAGCATTGGGAATTAATGCAGGGTTTGAGACGGGCTTTACGGATCTTGATAATACAGTAGTTATAGGAGCAGAGGCAAAAGTATCGCAATCGGAAACAATGGTGTTCGGAAGAATAAGCATGAAGCGATGGGCTTTTGGTCTTAGCACTCCCGGCGCAGGCCATGCTTTAGAAGTAGGATCTGCCAATACCAATGGCAACGGCGCTTACCTAACACAGGGAGGTACCTGGACCAATGCATCCGATGTAAATAAGAAAGAAGATTTTTCGATTTTGGATGGAAACGAACTTCTCCAGAAAATTTCTTCTTTACCTATCACTAAATGGAAATACAAAGGCTCCGATGAATATCATATCGGCCCGATGGCACAAGATTTTTATAAACTATTCGATTTGGGCACAGATGATAAAGGCATTAGTACGGTAGACCCGGCAGGCATTGCTCTGGCAGCTATCCAGGAACTCATAAAAGAAAACACTGACCTGAAAAAAAGAATTGAAAAATTAGAGGGGTTGCCAATGAACAAATAAAAAAAATGGCATGGAAAAAAAATGAAAACAATTCCAATGAATAATACTTAATGGAAAAATCATGACCGATATTGGTAATTTAAAAACAAGTATCGATCTTATAAAGGTTGATATTGGCGGCAAACCTTATCAAAAGAAATTTATAAAACAAAAACAGTTAGGCAGATAAGCGAATTAAAAATAGCTAAGCTGCCTAACCTGATTTAATTGTTATGCTTCCAGTCTAGCCTTCTTATGTTCAGCTTCCATTAGTTCAACACTTCGGTTGATAAAATTAGTTAGATCACTTCCTTTTAACAATCCTTGCGAAAGCAGCGCCAGATCGGCAAGATTACGAACTGATTTTTCCTGAACATTCTTGTCTTCTTCTTTTAATAATTTTTGAAAAATGACATGATTGCCGTTTACAGTTAACGTCACTTCATCGGGCATATTCGCGTAAAAACTTCCCATAGGGCCGCTCATTGCAGCCATATCTTTCATCCTCCGCATAAACTCTGGTCGCGTTGCAACTACCGGTGGCGCATTGGCTGGGAGTCCCTTGATTTCTACCCCAACGGTTAAGGCCGTCGCTTTGATATCAAATAATTCTTTCAACCTGGTTTCTTCGTCTTTACTTAACACACTATCGGTATTCTCTTGTTTGTCGATAAGGCTATCGGTGATGTCAGCATCCACCCGGGTAAAATGCACATCATTCCATTTTGATTCCATTTGATTAAGAAACGATGCGTCAATCAGTGTATTCAATTGCACAACGATGTATCCTTTTTCGATTGCAGCTTTTATATAGGCATCTTGTTGCACAATATCCGTTGTATATAGAATAACTAGTTTGCCATCTTTATTTTTCTGCAATGATTCAGTACCCAAACGATATTCATCCAACGTATAAAATTTGTTGGAGCTTTTCTGTCCTCCCCCTTCGGGGGAGTTAGAGGGGGCTTCTTCAAAAATGTGAAACTTATTCGCTTTCTCCAAAAACTTATCATCCGTCAGCATTCCGTATTTGACAAAGAGACCAAGGCTCTCCCATTTTTCTTCAAAGCCCTTCCTGTCTTTATTAAAGATTTCTTCTAATTTATCAGCAACCTTTTTAGTGATATGATTATTTATCTTTTTCACATTGGGATCGCCCTGCAAATAACTGCGGCTAACGTTCAACGGGATATCGGGGCTATCAATTACTCCCTGCAGCAACATCAGAAATTCAGGTACAATATCTTTTACCTCATCAGTAACAAATACCTGGTTACAATACAATTGAATTTTATCTTTTTGTATTTCATAACTCTGTTTGATTTTTGGGAAATACAATATTCCTGTAAGATTAAAAGGATAATCTACGTTAAGATGAATCCAGAACAAGGGTGGTTCATTATAGGGATAAAGTTCTTTATAAAAATTCTGATAATCTTCTGCAGTAAGGTCGGAAGGTTTTTTTGTCCAGGCAGGCTGTGGTATATTAATCTGTTTATCTTCAAACTTTATTGGCACCGGTAAAAAACGGCAAAATTTATTGAGTACAGAACTTATGCGGTGCGCTTCTAAAAATTCTTTGCTCTCCTCATTAATATAAAGTATAATATCCGTGCCCCTTTGTTCTTTGGTAGTTTCTTCGAGAGAATATTCGGGGCTGCCATCAC
>JBJXDV010000022.1:0-6327 GCA_046153465.1 Chitinophagaceae bacterium | reverse complement strand
TTTTTCCAATCCAAGTAATTTTTTTCCTAAATCAGATAATTCAGCCGTGCTGTATTTGGTTTGTTCCCAATTTCGCGGGTCTCCCGGAAATGCATATCCTTCCGGTGCAATTCGATCCTTCCATGAGTTAATGCGCCATTGCTTTAATGCTTCATTATCCTCTTCAGCAGGCATCATTGAAAGATATTGAGCTATTCGAACTTTATTTCCACTGAGGTTAGGCCGAATACCATGTGGTTCGAGGCTATTGAAAATTAATAAGTCGCCTGCTTCTAATTTTACCTTATCGAACGTGAACCCGGTGGTATCAGGTTTAAAACGATCTCGGTTCTCTGGCTGCGTTAGTTTCCAGTCATCGTATGTTCTGTATAATTCAGGCAAACATTGAAACCCGCCCATGTTTTCATCCGTTTGATCGGCCAATGCCAAAACCCCCTGAACATTTACAGGTTTTGTTTCCGGATCATAGTCCCAATGAATAAAGCCTTTGTATTCGAAGCCAGGCCGAATCGGAAAATTCAAATTGGCCCGGTCGATCGTTACCCACAATTTTTCCGTTCCCCAAACATCAACAAATGCATCATATACTTTTTTTACCTGGCGATTGTTCCAAAGATGCTGATTATTGTAAACTTCCACCATACCAGTATTGGTTAGTTCTTTCATTTTCATTTCTGCCCTGGGCGCTGTATACCATGTATCAGGATTGTTGGGATCTTTCTCTTCAAATTCCCATAAAAAATTTGCGGTCGCTTTTACTTGCTCTTTGGGTACCGCGTTTTTAATTACTACATATCCGTT
Organism: Chitinophagaceae bacterium; assembly: GCA_046153465.1. GTDB lineage: Bacteria > Bacteroidota > Bacteroidia > Chitinophagales > Chitinophagaceae > Endoryza. The sequence continues at coordinate 5,526 of JBJXDV010000022.1, read as the reverse complement.
ATTAATCCATCCTTTCCAGTCGGCTTCACTTAATACCCTTAGTTGTTTATTATTGCTTCGATCATTTAACTTAACCGAACTGCTTTTCGCCGTGGAAGGATTACCAGGTATATCTTTATGTGCATTGGTAGTGGCCATGGTAGGAGCCATTGTTGGAACCATTGATTCTTGTTTCATATTGACATCGTTTAGTGATTGATAAATCGAAAGTAGTGATTAATCGACACCCGTACCCACAACTATGATTGCCAGTTTTTGTTCTATATTGACATTTTCTTGCTAATTTGAGAGGGAATAAGTAGATATTTAGTAAAATGAAGTCAAACAAACTTGCTTTTGAGGAGGTAGTGCGCGATGCTGGAAGTTCGTTTAGGATACTGCTTACCCCAAACCTCAATGATATTTTTTACTGGCATTTTCACCCCGAATATGAAATTGTTTTTGTAGAAGGCGCAAGTGGTACCCGCCATATTGGCGATCATATTTCCCGTTATGAAGATGGCGATCTTGTGTTTATCGGTCCAAATATTCCCCATCTAAATTTTGATTATGGTGTAGAAACTACCTGTAAAACAATTGTTGTTCAAATGAGGGAGGATTTTTTGGGGAAAGAATTTTTATCCATTCCAGAAATTGCAGGGATTAAAAAATTATTTGAGCAGGCAAGCTATGGTTTGTCATTTCCATCTTCTACAAAAAAGATGGTAGGTGAAAAGCTGAAAAGATTGGTAACGCTCGAACATTTCAATCAGTTGCTGGAGCTGTTACAAATTTTTCAATTGCTTGCTACCAGTGAAATGACGATTCTCAATACGCGGCCAGTTGCTAATAAAACATTAAGCAAGGATTTGGGTAGAATTGAACGGGTTTATAAATATATTGAAGAGAATTATCAGCAGCAGGTGGATGTTAATAAAGCGGCAAGTATTAGTAATCTTACAAAGGCTGCCTTTTGCCGGTACTTTAAAAAAATAACGAGGATGACATTCACTGCATTTTTAAATCAATACCGTATCACCCAGGCAAAAAAATTATTATTGCTGCAAAATACGGTTACTGAAGCATGTTATGGAAGTGGGTTTGAAAACCTTTCGTATTTTAATAAAACATTTAAGAAACTTGCAGGGGAAAACCCATCTGCTTTTCGGAAACGATCAACTGGTTCCATCAGCTAATAATTATTGCAGTAGCTTTAAAAGCTGATCATATCCTGCTGGCCAGTTTTCCAAACAAAAATAAAAAACCCCCATTGTCGGAGGTTTTGCTTACATGTTGGTTTGTTTTCTATTGGGTACTGATTGGTCTCGAAATTTTGTAGTGTTGATCCAAGCTTTCTACCTTGAGGAAATAATTTCCTTTGCCATTCAAATTTAGTTGGGTAAAAGGTATCACCTGGAACCCTTTTAATACCGATTGCTTTTGAGATTTTATCAGTTGCCCGGAGCCGTTATATAAACGTATAATAATACTTTCTTGTTGTGGCCAGATCAATTCAATGTTGAATTGCTCTTTAAATGGGTTTGGATAAGTTCTTAATTTAATTCCAGTTTCTTCTTCCAACTTTATTCGAACAATACGGGAATAATACAATTCTCCAGCGTTGGTAGCTTCTTTTAACCGGTAGTACGAAATTCCATTGAAAGGTTCTTTATCCGTTGCCGAATAAATTGTTTTAGAAGTAATGGTAACCGGTGCAATTCCATTTACTATTTGCCATTGAATACCATCAGCGCTTTTTTCAACCAACATTATTCCGCTATTGCTTAATGCCGCTGTTTGCCAGCTAAGTTCCACTTGCTTGTTTTTAACCCTGGCACCAAATGAATTAAAACTGATAGGTAAACCGGAAACGGGTAAAAAAGTAAGATTTCCAATTGCAAAATCCTGTGCGCTCGGATTGGCGTTTACGGTCGCAATATTTGGAACACCACATTGAATAGTTATAACCGATACAGCATTTGTTCCGAAATCAACAAACACTGTTCCATCCTGGCTCGGACTTCCCTGATTTAAACTGGAAGCATTACCGCCTCCTGCACCTTCATTGCCTCTGGCAACATTTCCTATTATAGTAAAAATTGCAGAAGCAGGGTTGTATTTGGTCAGCACCGGAATTATGGTGCCACTTGCACCACTTCCTGTAACGGTAATCAGATCGATATATCTATAATTAGCGCCTCCTCCCGGATAATCAATATCTGAAATACCAAATTGCACATTTTGGATGGGTTTAGAAAAAGTCAAAGTGGTAATACTGTTAGAGGTTCTGTTTACGAGGTTCTGTCGAATTACCATTGCATCTGAGGCACTTTGAACTTCAAGAAGAGTAGCGTTTGCATTATTATTATTTACTCGTGGGTAGGCAGCGGTAAAAACTCCAGCGCCTGAGATAGCCATGGAAACAGTACAATTTACACCCGATCCTCCAATGTTGGTGGCTGTTCCAGTTGAATTACCATTTACCCAGCCAGGCGTAACGGAAGATCCCCAATCGAATATATAAGATTGCGCACTGCTTGAAAGGTTCAGTATTAAAATAAATACAAGGAATATTATTTTTACGATAGGATACCTTATTGTTCTCATTTGATGCACAAGATTTTTGACAGGGTTGAGCTATCAAAAACGAATAATCATATCAATAAGTATATATATGTAGGTGAAAATAAGAGTATTTAGATTTTTTTTGATCTAAATTAGCTGCGTTGCCAAAATAAACTACGATTCGAAGAGAATAACAGAGGAGACGATAATAATAAAATGGAGATTTCTATAAAGCTGCTAATAATTCTTCTTCAATAAGGTCGTTGAACACCGATTCATTTTTTTGAATCCAAAGAGGCATAAGTTCAGAAATAATTTTCCAGCCACTATCTTCCTTTTGCATACGCAACATAATGCGGTTTCCTTTGTCGTCACTTACGTCAATGGTAAAAAGCCCCTCATTGATACCACCTAGTTTCCTAAAATTGAATTCGCGTAAGCGGCCATCCGCTTTTATCAATTTTGTAAACTGGATATTTTTCTTGAATTGAATGTGCATTTGAAAATTGATTAACCTATGAATATTCCACAATTCCTGTGCTACACTTTTTATTTAAATTAGATTCTATAAAATAGTTTTGCACATTGTTTCAAATACAAAGTAAAAGTATATCTGGCAGAATAAACTTTTCTTGCTGTTAAAAAATACAAATATCGACATAAAACTCAAGTAAGTACTTGTAGTAATGAGGGAAACAGGTAGCTTTTATTCGCCATGAGCCAAAGAAAAATGTTGGCAAACTAAAACCCCCGAACCTATGGCTGGGGGTTATTAAATTGGTATGTTGTTAAGAAATTCGTTGATCGGCTTGACTTTAGCCTTTTATTATTTTTGATTGATAAACCTGCTTTCCAAGATTGTCTTTTATTGATAATAAATATATACCTGAAGTAATCGTTGTGGGTGTTGTTACAAGCAGACTATTGTTTCCACTATGAATCAACGCTTGCTGCTGCAGGATTTTATTACCATTTAATGTGAATAATTCCACAATAATATTTTTGCTTTCTTCTCCCCGTATGTTAAGGTTAATTCCATTGTTGAAAACAGTATTATGTGTAAATAGATTTTTTATTGAACTGGTAGATCCGATCATAATTATCTTTGAATATGACCGCGTTCCTTTGGTTGAATTTTGTTGCAGACGGTAATAGGTAACCACATTGTTTTTGTCATGATCAACCATGTTGTAGTTATTAGTGAGATTAATACCAGCAACAACAGTTTCAACATCCTTCCAGATTTTACTATCAATACTTTTTTGAACAGTATAACTTTTCATATCCTGTTCGTTAGTAGCCGACCAGTTTAAAACAACACCTGATGTTTGTTCCTTTGCTGAAAATGCCAATAATTTTACCGGCAATACAATCCAGTTTGAAAAAAACGGTTTAAAATAAATACAGGTTTGTCTTGTCATGGTATCACCGGTACTTACGGCTCCGTTTCGGTATAGTAAAGAGTTAATATTGGTAAAATTCATCTGAAACATTGCCTGGCGCTGATTTGTATCAATCAAAGGAATTGTTGCAATCTGCCCTTCCGCCTTACTTCTTATTCCATCAAAAGAAATAGTAAGGTTAGTAAAAGGATCTACTGCAAAACTTCCTGGTGTTGCAGCTTCTACAAATTCAAATAAATTTTTGTTATTGCCATCCACATCAATTGCCGTAACTGCTAAACAATCTAATATAGTATCTGTGTTACTGCCTGCCACCTTGAAGGTAATTTTCCAGTCGAGATAAGAGGTTCCATTTGCACCAGACAGTACATAGGGTTGAAAGGCGTCATAATACCCCGAACCGGTGGTATTGTCAATATCCATTAATTCAGCACCACCAACAATATCTATAATTTCTACATGAGCATCAACACCTGTAATTACTTCAGGAAATAAATAAACGGCTCCAATCTGATTATCGGTTCCTGCTATAAGTTTTGGACTGTTAAATGTCAGCGTTGGCGCAGTTGCACACTGTGCTGTAGACATTTTAATAAATGTAAACAGGAAGATAATAGTTGTTACCAGTAACCTGAACAGATAAGGAACAATTATTGATTGTGGAGGTATGGCTACCACCAGCGTTTCTTGTTTCGAGATAAAATTCGTTTTCATTTGGATTCAGTTTTTAGATAGTATTCAGAAAACTCTTTTCGCGCTTAGTATTTTCTTTTTTTTGCTAAGACTTTTCTTTTACTATTCTTATGCAAGTTTGCAATTATTGTGAATGGATACAAGTGTTTTCCGAACTCTTCATCGTACAAATACGGTTACTCATCGAAAATTCAAGAAATTGACGTTAAAAAATATAAGATTATCGCGATTGTTTTTCAGTGGTTTAGACAGCCATTCTGGTTTTAAGCGCCTGAACTTGCTATCTTTAGAATAAAATTGGCTATGAAACGAGTTGCATTTTTTACGTTTTATATAGTATACCTAATACCTGCACTTTCACAACAAACTCAGAAGCCTCCCTTACATGGTAAAAATTGGATGGCAATTACCGGTAAACCTTTGGCTGCTACCGCGGGTTCTATTATTTTTCAAAAAGGTGGTAATGCAGTAGATGCGGCTTGCGCAATGCTTGCAGCTACCTGCACCATGTGGGATGTATTAAGTTGGGGAGGCGAAACGCAGGCGTTGATTTACAATCCCAAAACAAAAAAAGTAATTGCCATCAATGCAATGGGTATTGCACCGACCGGCGCTACGGTAGATTTTTTTAAATCGAAAGGGTATCAGTTCCCGCCTGAGTATGGGCCACTCGCGGCAACTACGCCCGGTACGCCTGGTGGTATTTGTTATATGTTATCAGAATATGGAACAATGAGTTTAAAAGAAGTATTAGCTCCTGCCTTACAATTGGCCGCTGGTTATCCGATAGAGGCACAAACCGCTAATGCAATGGAACGGGGTAAGGGCCGTATTAAAGAATGGCCTTATAGCAAAGCTGTTTTTTTACCACATGCAGGTGAGCAAA
>JBJXDV010000021.1:0-11688 GCA_046153465.1 Chitinophagaceae bacterium | reverse complement strand
AGTCAGAAGTCAGAAGTCAGAAGTCAAGAGAAAAATTCGGGAAGATATGAATTATAGAATACAGAAGAAAGGAGAACGAAAAGAGGAAAAGAATTGAATAATTGCTAATAGCGGATCTGTCTTTCTTACTCCGTTCTCTTTAATCTCCTTGCAAATAAAGCAAAGAGCAAAAGGCGAAAAGAAAAAAAAGAGTTGAATAGTTGCTAATATCGGAGCTATCTTTTTTACTCCTTTCTCTTTAATCTCTTTGCTAATGGAGTTAAGAGCAAAAAGAATTGAAATTAAAAAGTACAGTAGCTCTCAACGATTATTCATAATTCCGTTGTTTAATTCTATCTGATTTTTTGAAATAGCTAATAGGTTAAAATAATTTTCTTTTCAGAAATATAGTTGTGAATCCCAATAACGTTAAACCAAAATAGTATACTTCAGTAATTAATTCAATAAGCAATGGATCGTGGCTCTTTGCTCTCACTTCCGAATCCAACTCTTATCTTCTAACTCCCGACTCCTAACTCCCAATTCCCGACTTCTTACTCCCGACTACATTCTTCTCAACCCGCCCATCCCGCTCTATCCAAACTTCTATACTGAATTGCTTCTGCCAAATGTTGCGGTTGAATTTGGTCGGATGCTGCAAGGTCAGCGATTGTTCTACTAACTTTTAATATTCGGTCATAGGCTCTTGCCGATAAATTGAGTTTATCCATGGCTGCTTTCAAAAGATTTTGACCAACTGTATTAATAACGCAAATTTCTTTTAGCATTTTACTGCTTATTTGCGCATTGCAATAAATACCTTCCTGTTCTTTATACCGGGCTGCCTGTATTTCTCTTGCATCTATAACCCTCTGGCGAATGGATGATGATCCTTCCCCCATTTTTGGAGCCGATAATTCTGAAAACGCTACCGGGGTAACTTCTACATGCAGATCAATTCGATCTAATAAGGGCCCTGAAATTTTATTTAAATATTTCTGTACAGCTCCGGGTGGGCAACTGCATTCTTTTTGTGGATGATTATAAAATCCGCAAGGGCAGGGATTCATTGAAGCAATAAGCATGAACGAAGCAGGAAAGTCTACCGCTACTTTAGCTCTTGAAATAGTAACTCTTCTTTCTTCCATGGGTTGCCGCATTACTTCCAGTGCCGATCGTTTAAACTCCGGCAATTCATCTAAAAAAAGTACACCATTATGCGCTAATGAAATTTCTCCTGGTTGTGGTGTACCACCCCCACCCACAAGCGCTGCATCACTTACGGTATGATGCGGTGAACGAAAAGGACGTTTGGAAACAAGCGTTGAATTTTCGGGTAACTTACCTACCACACTATAAATTTTGGTTGTTTCAAGTGCTTCCAATAAAGTTAATGGAGGAAGAATAGTAGGTATCCGTTTTGCCAGCATCGTTTTACCAGCTCCAGGCGGACCAATTAATATCGCATTATGTCCTCCCGAGGCAGCGATTTCCAATGCACGTTTAATGTTTTCCTGTCCTTTTACATCGCAAAAATCAAATTCAAAATCGTATTGATTATTAAAAAATTCATCCCGCGTGTTTACAATTACAGGTTGTAAAGAGTTTTTATTTTTAAAAAATTCTATCACTTCATTGATATGTGTTACTCCATATACTTCCAGATTCGATACCATACCAGCTTCGCGGCTATTGGCACTGGGTACAATCAATCCTTTAAATCCTTCTCTGCGCGCAGTGATAGCAATCGGTAAAGATCCCTTAATCGGTAATATAGTTCCATCGAGGCTCAGCTCGCCCATCATCACATATTCTTCCAATGGTACACTGCAATCAAATTGTTCATTGGCAACTAAAGTACCAATGGCTATGGGAAGATCAAAAGCAGCACCACTTTTTCGAATATCGGCGGGCGCAAGATTTACTACCAATTTTGTACGGGGCATCTGGTAGCCATTACATTTTACTGTACTTTCTACCCGCTGCAAACTTTCTTTCACAGCATTATCGGGCAATCCAACAATAAAATATTTATTGCCGCTTAATACATTTACCTCAATGGTAATCGTTATAGCCTCCACTCCATACACTGCACTTCCAAATGTTTTTACAAGCATAAAAATTTTATTAACTCCTCTCAATCCAATTTTACAGGGAGGATGGTAGTGCCGAGTCTGTAGCGATACTATTTATCGCTAAGTTCAAAGTAAAGAATATTATAGGCAGATTAATCAACTTAGGAACTACTATGAAGCTGTTGTTGCGTCGCACTCTTGTACAGCAACAATTCTATTCGGCTGTAACCCCCACCGGCATTGATATTGCGCTGTTTAATAGGATAGGCAAAGAAAAGAACGACAAAATCATGTTTTTTAACGGTTGGTTATTCAGGTTGGTCACACAGGTTGGTCACGCAGGTTGGTCTCTTGACCAACCTGTGTGTTTAAAAAAATAATTCTACCTTACCATATGCTTCAACGCTCCACTATTCAATTACTTCGTTTTCATTTTTCATTTTTTTTGTTACCTGTTTATTTATTTGCAGTAAGCCAGGTTCCCGCTATCAATTGGCTTCATACATTACTTATATTTTTTATTCTGCATTTTCTTGTTTATCCATCCAGCAATGGTTACAATTCTTATATGGATCGCGATGAAGAAAGTATTGGAGGCATTCCGAAGCCGCTTCCACCAACAAAACAACTTTTTCGGGTAAGCATTGTTATGGACATAGTGGCCCTGTTATTGTGCTTGTTCATTAGCTGGTTATTTTTTGGTTGTGTAGCTGCTTATATCCTGGCATCGAGGGCCTATAGTTATCGGGGTATCCGGTTGAAAAAATATCCTGTTGTCGGGTACCTGACTGTTACATTATTTCAAGGCGCGGTAACTTTCTTTATGGTTTATCATGGTAGCAGTTACAATAAAATAACAACTGTTCCATGGATGGGTATGCTGGCTGCCAGTTTATTAATGGGTAGTTTTTATCCGCTTACACAGATCTACCAGCATAAAGCAGATTTGAAGGACGGAGTAAAAACAATGAGTTATTTGCTGGGTTATCGTGGTACGTTTATTTTTACGGCAATCATTTATAGTTTGGCAATGGGTACACTTGCTTATTATTTTTTTGAACAGGGAAAACAGCATATTTTTTATTTATTAAGCACCCTTTTGTTGCCCGTTCTCGTATATTTCTTTATATGGGCCATTAAAGTTTGGAAAGATGTGGCAAATGCTAATTTTAAGTATACTATGCAAATGAACTTATTGGCTTCCATTTGCAGCAATCTTGCTTTTTTAACCGTATTAATAGGGAGGTCGTTTTGAGCAAAATAATTTCAATCGGTACAGCCGTGCCTGCATTTAAGCATAAGCAGCAGGATATCCTTCAGTTTATGCAGCGTATCTATGCATTTAACGAAGCTGATAAACGCAAACTGAAATTTCTCTATCATCAAAGCAGTATAGAAACAAGATATTCCGTAATAGGTGATTACAGCCGGCCTTTACCCGAATGGAAATTTTATCCGCATTCAGAAAACATAGAACCATTTCCATCGCTTGAACAACGAATGACCTGGTATAGTCGCTTTGCGGCACCACTTTCTTTAGATGCTATACGCCATTGCCTGGAAGGCAAAGCAAAAGAACAGGAAATTACACATCTTATAACGGTGAGCTGTACCGGAATGAGTGCTCCCGGCCTTGACCTCCAGTTAATGGAATTGATGGAGCTCCCCAGAACGATTTATCGTACTTCAGTAAATTTTATGGGATGCTATGCGGCCATCCATGCATTAAAAATGGCTAATTCGATTTGTAATTCCGAGAAAGATGCGAAAGTACTAATAGTATGTACGGAACTTTGTACGCTGCATTTTCAACGTGAATCCACCATTGATAATATCGCTTCAAGCTTATTGTTTGGAGATGGCAGTGCAGCGGTGTTGGTAGTAGCGGATGGAGCACCCGTAAAAGGAGTTCAGCTAAAAAGTTTTTATTCTGAAATTATCCCTAAAGGAAAAAAAGATATGTCGTGGGAACTTTCATCGACGGGGTTCTTAATGACATTAAGCGGATATGTACCCGACCTGATCAAAGAAGATTTTGAACCATTGGTAACCCGCGCGCTCTCGAAAGCAGGGTACGAAAAAGAATCTATTAATAATTGGTGCATTCATCCGGGCGGGAAAAAAATTGTAGAAGTAATTCAAAAAAGTTTAGCATTACCTCCCGGGCAATTGGAATACAGTTACCAGGTACTAAAAGAATATGGTAATATGTCGTCTCCTACATTATTATTTGTGCTGAAAAAAATTATGCAAAACAGCCATACTGCTCATTCAAGGAGTGAATCGAATGTTTTTGCGGCTGCCTTTGGGCCAGGTTTAACAATGGAAACTTTTATAGCTACTTACTGATGACTGCTTATTCACAACGATCGTCTCAAACAGAGTTACTGGATCGTACTGATATCCCGTTTGAGGACATCCGTAAAAATATGATGGAGTTAAATATCATTAATAAATATCTTGGGGGGCATTCGATTACCATTGCAGGGTTAAAAGCTGTTTTGTCGAAACGTTTTAAATCGGACGTTAGTTCCAAACCATTATTGATTTGTGAAATTGGTTGCGGTGGAGGCGATAATTTGAGCGCCATACAGCAATGGTGTAAAAAAAGAAAGTTGTCTGCTCGTTTTATTGGAATTGATCTGAATAAAGACTGTATTAAGTTTGCGCGGGAGAATAATAAATTATTGAATGTTGAATGGATAGTAAGCGATTACACTGACGTTCAATTTTCAACTAAACCAGATATTATTTTTTCGTCGCTTTTTTGCCACCATTTTAAAGATCGGGCATTAGTTGAACAATTAAGGTGGATGAGAAAGAATGCGGGCTTAGGTTTTTTTATTAATGATCTGCACCGGCATCCGGCCGCTTATTTTTCAATTAAATTTCTTACCTATTTTTTTTCAAAGAGTTATTTGGTAAAGAATGATGCTCCATTATCTGTTTTAAGAGGATTTAAAAGAAATGAATGGAAGCGTTTGCTGCTGCAGGCGGAAATTACAAATTATAAATTGCAATGGAAATGGGCTTTCAGATGGTTAGTCAACTATAACGAGTAAAACAAATTGTTGTAGTAATCGATTATTAAAGGAGTATTGAGTGATTCGGCTCAATATATTTTTATCATAAAATTTTCCCGAACTAATTTTGTTATTTTCATAAACGATGAGTGTAGAAACTACCTACGAAATTGCAGTGATCGGAGGGGGGCTTGCCGGCCTTGCCTTATCTATTCAATGTGCCCGGGCTGGATATAAAGTAATTTTATTTGAAAGAGAGCAATATCCTTTTCATAAAGTATGTGGTGAATATATAAGTCATGAAAGTTGGAATTTTTTACAGGATATGGGTGTTTCGCTGAGCGATATGCAATTGCCACAAATAAACCGTGTACTTATCAGCACTCCTAATGGAAATTTTATTGAGCATCCACTTCCACTTGGTGGATTTGGTATCAGCAGGTATACATTAGATCATACACTTGCAGGCATTGCCCGAAAAGAAGGTGTTACTGTTCGCGAAGATACACGGGTGATGGATGTTGTATTCCGTAATAACCAGTTTATTATTTTTACTAATAAAGGAGAGTTTGAAGTAAAGGTGGCAGCAGGTACATTTGGGAAGAGAAGTAATTTGGATGTAAAATGGAAGCGGCAGTTTACTAAAAAGAAACCGAATAAACTTAATCATTATGTGGGTGTAAAATATCATATTCGTGTTGCACATCCGTCTGATTTGATTGCGTTGCATAATTTTGAAAATGGATATTGCGGAATTTCTCAAATTGAAGATAATAAGTATTGTTTATGTTATTTGACAACTGCACATAATCTTCGGCGTAACCAGAACGATATTCACAAAGCAGAAAAAAATATTTTGATGAAAAATCCCTTTCTGTATAAGATCTTTTCATCCGCCGAGTTTTTATATGATGAGCCAGTTACCATTTCAAGAATATCTTTTAATAAAAAAACTCAGGTAGAAAATCATGTATTATTAATTGGCGACGCGGCAGGCATGATAACGCCCTTATGCGGCAATGGAATGAGTATGGCGCTCCATGGCAGTAAGCTTGCTTTTGAACAGATAAATGATTTTTTAATTGGAAATATTAACCGGTTTGATTTAGAACAACAATATACCCAGCAATGGGAAAAACATTTTGGAAAGCGGTTGATCACCGGTCGTATCTTACAGCGATTTTTTGGAAATGCAACCTTATCCAATATATTATTGACAATCGTAAAACCATTTCCAAGGTTTGCAAGTTGGTTGATCAGTTTAACGCATGGTCAGCCATTTTAGGGTTGGGACTAATTGATACTGGTGAATAGGCTGGCCTCGCACAATTAGCTAACAATAATAAACACACTAAATCGGTATTTTTTTAAATAGCTCCTTCATTTGACGGCATTCCAAATTTAATGCGGACTGATAAATAAAATTTTTCATTTAATCGGGCTGCCCTGAATTGCCCCCGGTTTTAACCGGGGGAAAAATGAAAACAGGTTCACTAATCATATTAATTATTATTCCCAGCATAAATGCAGGGGCAATTGAGGGCCTCTTAATAAAAGGGAAATGTTCAATTATCAGGAGTTGATGAATTGCCCCCGGTTTCAACCCTATGATAAAAAAATGAATCAATTATTTTATTAATTATTATCCCCAGCATAAATGCAGGGGCAATTGAGGCCTTTATGATAAATAGGAAATGTTCAATTATCAGGAGCTAATGAATTGCCCCCGGTTTTAACCGGGGGAAAAATGAAAACAGGTTCACTGATCATATTAATTAATATCCCCGGCATAAATGCAGGGGCAATTGAGGGCCTCATGATAAAAGGGAAATGTTCAACGATGAGGAGTTGATGAATTGCCCCCGGTTTTAACCCCATGATAAAAGGGAAATGTTCAACGATGAGGAGTTGATGAATTGCCCCCGGTTTCAACCGGGGGAAAAAATGTTTCCAGTTTTACACCACCGCCTTTCTTATTTTCACTAACTGCTCTAATAAACCTTCCAACAAATCCAACTTCAGCATATTTGCTCCATCGCTTAATGCCTTCGATGGGTTTGGATGTGTTTCAATAAATAATCCATCTGCACCCGTAGCAATAGCCGCTTTGGCAATGGTGCCAATTAATTGCGGATTACCACCTGTAATACCCGATGTTTGATTCGGTTGCTGTAATGCATGGGTTACATCCATCACCACGGGAGTTTTATGTTCCTGCATCCAGGGAATATTTCTATAATCTACTACCAGGTCCTGGTAACCGAAAGTAGTACCTCGTTCCGTAAGTATGATTTTTGTATTGCCCGCATTACTAATTTTCTCTACGGCAAATTTCATAGCGGGCCCACTTAAAAACTGACCTTTCTTTACATTCACTATTTTACCGGTTTCTGCAGCAGCTACCAATAAATCGGTTTGTCTGCATAAGAAGGCGGGAATTTGTAAAATATCTACATACTTTGCTGCGATCGCTGCTTCTTCATGCGCATGAATATCGCTGGTAACTGGTAATTGAAAGTGTGCACCAACTTTTTTTAACAAGCTTAATCCTATGTCATCTCCAAGCCCGGTGAACGAAGAGGCACTGGTTCTGTTTGCTTTTCGGTAAGATGCTTTAAATATATAAGGGATACCAAGATTTTTACACAGAGTTGAAACCTTATCTGCTATTTCCATTACAATTTCTTCACTTTCTATTACACAAGGGCCCGCAATCAAAAAGAAATTCGACGCATCATACGATTGGTTCGCGAAGAGGTCTTTTAAAAATTTTTCCATCGGTCAAAGGTACGTTTGGCAAATGATATATAAAACATCTCCCATAGAAAAGAAATCTGCAGATTCACTATGATTTATGAAGCCAAATGAATTTCTTTCGGACAATTGGAAATGCTTCAGTTTGATGTCCATCGATCACCAACTTTTTAATATCTATTGGAAATTATATAAGTGAAGGAAACGAACTGCGGCTTTTATTTAATGCCCAATTGCTTTTAAAAACTCGCTTTTTTTTCTTTTTGCTACATCCAAAACTACGCCATTTGAAAGCACTACCTGGCCGCCTTCACCACGGATATACTTATCCGTAAAATTTTTATTGATGATATAGGAGTTGTGAATTCTCAGGAAGATATCAGCCGGAAGCATGTCTTCAAAATCTTTTAAGGTTCGGCTTACTATATATTTCTTCTTTTCCGTGGTGAAAATATGAGTGTAGTTGATGCTAGCTTCCAGATAAATGATATCTTCTACTTTCAAAAATTGCAACCCTTCCGTAGTAGGTATGGCTATCCTGCTAAAAGAGTTTTTCTTATTTACCAATTGCTCAACTAATAATTCAATTTGGGGATTGGGATAGGAATGGTTTCTTTTTTCCTCGGCTTTCACAACAGCATTTTTTAAGTCTTCTATTTCGATCGGTTTTACCAAATAATCCAATGCACTGTACCGAATAGCTTTTATGGCATAATGATCATAGGCCGTTGTAAAGATCAATTCAAAGTTTTTATACGTTAGTTGCTGTAGCATTACAAACCCATTCATCACAGGCATTTCAATATCCAAAAAAACAATATCGGGATGCAGGCTATCAATGGCCTCTATTCCTTTTTCGGCATTATCGCAAGTAGCAATTATTTTTACCTGCGGACAATGAGCCAATAATTTTTCTTTTAAAGAACTCAGGCTGTTTTCTTCGTCGTCGATTACAATGGCTTTAATCATAGAGTGGCTTAATTATTTTCAAAAATCTTAACTTTTAATTCTACGCTTGTTCCAGACGGTTGATTATTTTCGAAAAGATCTGTAATGGCTACATTGCCATTTGCCCCGGTTCGATTGTGTAATTGAATTCGTTCAGTTGTGATATCAATTCCATACGACTTTTGCTCGGGTTTGTTAAGTTCTTTCAATAGCTGTGCCCTTGCTCTGCCTACACCATTGTCTTTAACGGTATATTTTATACAATCATTTTCTAATAGGGCAGATACTGTTAATCTTCTGTCTCCGGTTTGTTTATTGAGTAGTCCATGGTGAATAGCATTTTCTACGAAGGGTTGTACAATCAGCGGCGGCACCATATAGTCACCCTGTAATAATTCATCTTCTGCATGTAACTCATATATAAATTTATCATTGCTGCGAAACTTTTCCATTTGAAGGTATAGTTCCAGCGTTTCAAAATCTTTTTGAAATGCTACCACATCATTTTTTGAACTGTCAAGCACGTTACGAATAAGTTTGGCAAAGCGAGCGAGGTAGGTAGTAGCTTTATCTTTCTGATTTGTTTGAATAAGGTTGTCAATAGAGTTTAATGAATTAAAAATAAAATGTGGATTCATCTGGCTGCGTAAGGCTTCCAGCTTTGCTTTTAAAAGCTGTTCATTCATGCTGTATATTTCAATATCTGCCTGCTGTTGCAATTGTTCGGCTTCAACAGATTTTATTTTGTTGGCCATCAACGTTGCAATCGTATTTAATATCTGCAGGTGTTGAGTGGTAAAATAATTTTTTTCGGGATGTTCACAATCGATAATTCCTACCAATTCATTATTATAAATAACGGGTACGGTTACTTCGCTTAGTCGAATCATTTCATCGGGGCGGTAGCGGCTGTCAACAGATGTATCAGGTATCAACAATGGTTCTTTTGTTTGCATCACATACCCTACAACTCCTAATCCTGCAACCACGTCAAATGGTTGCCTGTTAATTTCTTCGATCGATCCTTTGGGACCAAACCCAGCTTTTTGTATCATTTTAGATTTATCGGCATTCCATAAATAAATCATACAATCCACGAAGCCCAATCGCCCGATTAAGTTATAGGCCACATCCCATAGAACGTCTTCTTCGGTATTTTTGCCAATTAAGGAGGAAGAAAAATAATTAATAATAAGTTCCAGTTCCAGCTTGCTTTTGTATTGACCGGCACTTAACTGTTGTACTTTTAATTTTTCTTCTGCTATGGATTTAAAACTTTTTTCGCGCCCTCGAACAAAAAGAAAGCCAAGAATAAGAATACAAAGAGAAATAATTGAAATAAACCAGCCAGTTTTCCAAAAGGGAGGACTAATAATAAATTCTACTGCAGCGGGTTTCCCCCATTCCCCGTTCCACCCCAGGGTCCTTACTTCAAATAGATAGCGGCCCGGCTGTAAACTTGCAAATGAAACAACGTGTTGATTGGTTGCAGCTGTCCAGTCTGTAGCAGAATTTCCAGTTAAGCGATAGCTATACAATAATTGCTTTTCATTAATATAGCCCGGAGCTGAAAATTCAAATTGCAATTGATTTTGCTGATGGTTTAATTGAATAGTAGTTGCATTTAAAGCATATACTGAATCGTGCGAGAATACTTTTGTAATATAAACAGGCAGTGGTTCTTGTTTCTCAAGTTCACCATCTATTATTTGAGTAAGACCCTCAGTGGTTGCGAGCCAAATTGAATTATTTTCATCGGTTTCCATGCCTATAATACTACTTGCATAATAGTCATTAACCTTGCTAAAATTAAAAACCCGAAGACCCGTGGCTGTTTTTATTAATTTATCCAATCCCTGGTAATAGGCAATCCAAAAATTTCCATACCTATCTTCTCTTATTCCTTTTACAAAATTAGAAGTAAGCCCGTTTGTTTGATCAATAGTTGAAATGGTAAAACTATCTTTATTTTTTTTGGAAAATAAGTAAACCCCCTGGTAGCGGGTTCCTGCCCAAATAGTTCCTTTCGAATCTTCATACAATGACCGTATATATTCATTAGGTAAAAAATGATCCGTTGATACTATTTTAAAATTACCATTTATAAAGTTATAGTGTATGCGAAATAGCCCATTAGCCCAGGTTCCGGCCCATAAATACCCTTGTTTATCAATCAGCAAAAATGAAACCCGGTAATCGAGAATTTTTTGAAGTGTATTTCCTGAACTGAAAAACAAATGCTGAAGATCGCTTACAAAAAAATCACCTGCTTTGTCATTGATTATTTTGGAGCGATTGGCTATTGGAAGCTTTATCGTTTTATCTAATTGCATGTTGAGCGTATCAAATCTTACTATTTTAGTTGGGCCAAGCAGCAAAGGGGGGTCACTGTTTGGAACAACACAAAAAAAGTGTTCAGTGTTTCCATTCACAACAGGAGCAACCCTGCCGGTTAGTTTATTAAAAACCTGTACACCTTTAAGCGTACTAACCAGCAACAGATTTTTATTGAACGGATGCAAAATATAAAGATTGTCTGAGGACCACACTCCGTTTTCTATCGGGTATTGTCTTATTAGCGATTTGGTGACCATTTTCGAAAGACCCAATTCAGTGCCGAACCAAATATTTTTTTCCTTATCCTGGAAAATACGCCTAACAATATTAGAAGGTAGTCCATCTTTAACAGTGATGAATTGACAGGACCCGTCTTCGCTTATTTTTATTACTCCTTCTGATGTACAGAACCACATGTTATTATTTGCATCTTCAAAAATATCGTTGATAATATTTTTATGGAGCGCAGGAATTGAAAAGGGTGCAGGAAGCGAAATAAATTTAATCGATTCGTTAGTGTGAGGGATTCCTGCCATCAGTTTAAGGCCATTGTTGCTGGATGTCCAAATACG
>JBJXDV010000020.1:0-8267 GCA_046153465.1 Chitinophagaceae bacterium | reverse complement strand
AACTGAAATAAATTTCATAGATGAACGGTTAGTTTAAAATAAATCAACACCATCATTACCAGCTACGATAATTTATTTTAAAATCTCTCGTCTCATTGAATGAATTGATTGATAATATTTTCCAACCATTCCTGTTTTCCGCTTGTTTGTGTTGGTTCGCCATTTGTAATAGCAATTGTTCGTAGATCTTCAAAGTTAAGACCGCCTTTTTCAAACTCATTCCCTTTACCGGTATCAAACGATGCGTATCGATCTTTTCTAAATTTCTTATATGAAGATTTTTGCAAGATATTGTCTGCGATCACCAGCGAACGGGCAAACGAATCCATGCCACCAATATGCGCATGAAAAATGTCTTCGAGATCCGTAGAATTTCTTCTTGTTTTTGCGTCAAAATTTACGCCACCGCCAGCAAAGCCCCCTGCTTCTAAGATTATCAACAAACTTTCGGTTAGTTCATTTAGCCCCATTGGAAACTGATCCGTATCCCATCCGTTCTGGGCATCACCCCTATTTGCATCAATACTACCCAGCATACCCGCATCGGCTGCAACTTGCAGTTCATGTTGGAAAGTATGTCCTGCGAGCGTTGCATGATTTACTTCCACATTTATTTTAAAATCTTTATCAAGTCCATATTGCTTTAAAAAACCTATCACTGTAGCGCAGTCGTAATCGTATTGGTGTTTGGTAGGCTCGCAGGGCTTCGGTTCTATAAAAAATACTCCTTTAAATCCTTGTTTGCGGGCATAGTCTTTGGCCATATTCAAAAAACGTCCAAGATGATCTACTTCACGTTTCATATTTGTATTCAGTAAACTCATATATCCTTCCCTACCACCCCAGAATACATAATTTTCGCCACCCAATGCAATGGTTGCATCAATTGCATTTTTTACCTGTGTACCTGCTCGCGCCAGCACATTAAAATCCGGATTAGTTGATGCGCCATTCATGTAACGGGGATGAGAGAAAACATTTGCAGTACCCCATAACAATTTAACACCACTGGCCGATTGCTTTTGTTTTGCATAATCAACAATAGTTTGCAATCGTTTTTCATATTCAGCAATCGAATTTCCTTCATCAACTAAATCGATATCATGAAAACAATAATAAGGAACGCCCAATTTTGAAATAAACTCAAAAGCTGCATCCATCTTATCTTTTGCCTTTCCAACAGCATCTGCCTGAACATCCCAGGGGAACGATTTAGTACCCGGACCAAAAGGATCTCCACCAGTATTACAGAAGGTATGCCAATAACAAACAGCATAACGAAGATGGTCTTTCATAGACTTACCAGCTATCATTCGATTTTCATCATACCATTTAAAAGAAAATGGATTGTCGCTTTGGGGTCCTTCAAATTTAATCTTTCCGATGCCGGGAAAATATTCTTTTGCTCCTAATGTTATGCTCATAGAAAAAAATTTATACTTTATAGTTGTAAGATAATATTGAAAAAATTAAACACCCAATTTCCATGTATTATAAAGATCAATATATTGATTTTTTAATCTAGGATTTGGCACTATTGTTTTTATTACCTCCATTCCTTTGAAGCACTCCGCGAAATTAGCATAAACTTTTGCTCCAACACCGGCCCCGCGTGCTGCTCCAACGGAACCATCGGTATTGTAGAGTTCAACGGTACATCCCGTAGTGTTTGAAAAACTTTCCGCAAATACGTTACTTAAAAACATATTGGCGTTCCCGGCACGAACAGTTTTCAATTCCATACTCATTTCTCTCATAATCTCCAAACCATAATTCATTGCAAAAACAATTCCTTCCTGGGCAGCCCTTGCTACATGGCCACGATGGTGTCTATTAAATTGTAACCCGTTCATAGTAGCGCCCCGCTCTCTATTTTGCAAAACACGCTCAGCACCATTACCAAAAGGATACAGTTGAAGTCCATCAGATCCAATAGCTACATTCGCTGCTTCCCGGTTAATTTGCTCATAAGATATTCCGTTAAAAAAGTTTTTCTTTAGCCAACTATTTAAAATACCCGTGCCATTAATACATAATAAAACTCCAATTCGTTTGCTTGCCTTTGTATAGTTAACGTGAGCAAAACTATTTACTCTGGATAAAGGATCATAGTTTACTTTATCAGTAACTCCATAAACTACTCCGGAAGTACCCGCGGTAGCTGCTACTTCACCGGGTTGAAGTACGTTTAAAGAAAGTGCGTTATTCGGTTGATCACCTGCTTTATAAGTAACAGGTATTCCTTCTTTAAGCATTAAGAATTCGGCCACTTCTTTTTTTATTCGCCCGTGTTCTGTAAAAACATCTTTAATAATTGGAATAAGAGATTCTTCAAAGCCAAAAGCACTTAATATATTTTTTGAAAGCTCCTCATTTTTAAAATCCCAAAAAATACCTTCACTTAATGCAGAAATGCTGGTAGTTACTTCTCCTGTGAGCTTCATCGAAATAAAATCACCGGGCAACATTATTTTATCAATACGTTTATAGATTTCCGGTTCATTTTCTTTTACCCATGCCAATTTCGAAGCCGTAAAATTTCCGGGAGAATTTAATAAATGAGTTAATGATTCCTTTTCTCCGATTTGTTTAAATGCCTTTTCTCCATAAGCAATTGCACGACTATCACACCAAATAATACTGTTTCTTAAAACCTGCTGTTGTTTGTCTACACAAACCAAACCATGCATTTGATAAGCAATACCAATGGCACCAATATCTTTTGGATTGTATTTTTTTGTTTGATGTGCCAGTCGAATTGCTTTTTGAGTATGCTCCCACCATTTATCGGGCGATTGCTCTGCCCAGCCGGGTTTTATAGATATTATTTCTGCTTCAGTTTCCGGGTAATGAGCAGATGCAATACATATTTGTGTTATAGCATCAATAATAGAAACCTTAACGGAAGAAGTTCCAATGTCGATTCCTAATAATAACATAGCAAAACTTCTTTTATTAATTGAATAAAGATTTTACGTTTCGATTTTTAAAAAACAAAGGTATCGGATTAATAAGGCTCCTGATTCATCGGACACTTAAAAATATAAATACTCGTTAAAAATAACATCCTTAGCTCAAATAAAATAAGTAGCCCTTACTATCATTCATTGCTTTTATGAAATCGCTGAAATGTTCATTAAAAGTATTACTCATTCTTGTGTTTGCGTTTTGTAAAAACAGTTTTATCAAGTGGCGATTGAGGAGTAGTGCCGTAAAATTGGTTGATCAGGTAACAGGCGCCATAAAGTCTTTCCTTCATTGATTTATTTTTCCAATAACCATAATGATTATTCGCCTCCTGCACAGTCATT
This sequence comes from Chitinophagaceae bacterium, assembly GCA_046153465.1. Lineage (GTDB taxonomy): Bacteria > Bacteroidota > Bacteroidia > Chitinophagales > Chitinophagaceae > Endoryza. Next base: position 4,956 of record JBJXDV010000020.1, on the reverse strand, counting down.
GCCTGGAAAGTAGTTTTATCAAGCTGGAATTTTTTTGAAGAACCTTCCATAGCATAAAATTAATTAAAAGATAGTATGAGCAGATTATTTTACCCCTAATTAATTTATAAGAAAGTTTCTGGAATCTTTTCGGACTTAAGCTATTGTTTAATGCTTAATTTCGGATATTATAGTAAAAAGATTGCAACCGGGAAACCTATCCAATCTCTATCCAAAAGAATTTATATGTACGAACATAAAAAAAAACCACTCGCCAGCCCGAAGGTTTATTATACCCGTATTTTAAAAAATTTATTGATTGCTGTTAGCGTGTTACTAATTTCTTTAAGCATAGGTATACTAGGATATAATTATTTCGCCGGCCTCCCATGGATTGATGCATTACACAATGCAGCGATGATTTTAAGTGGGATGGGTCCGGTTTTTGAACATCCAAGGGAAATAAGTTTCGAAGGAAAGATATTTTCATCCATCTATGCATTATTTAGCGGAGTCGTTTTTATAACCAATATTGGATTTATCCTGGCACCCGCGGTTCATCGGTTCTTTCATAAATTACATCTTGAAGACAACTAATATTGAACAACACCGATTTTTATACGCAACAAATTAAAAGTTTTGCCCGAAACCTTGGGTTTAGTTATTGCGGAATTGCAAAAGCACAGCGATTAGAGGAGGATGCAAAACGATTAGAAAAATGGTTAAGCAAGGGAATGCATGGAACGATGCATTATATGGAGAACCATTTCGAAATGCGTGTTGATCCAACGAAGCTGGTACCCGGAGCAAAATCTGTGATCACCCTTTTGTTAAATTATTTTCCTGAGAAAGAACAACGTTCAGGTGCACCTAAGGTTTCCCGTTATGCCTTTGGCAAAGATTATCATGACGTGATAAAAAATAAACTAAACGCCTTATTGCTTTTGATTAACGAACATATTGGTGAAGTACAGGGAAGAGGGTTTGTTGATTCAGCACCTGTATTGGAAAGAACCTGGGCACAACGAAGTGGGTTAGGCTGGGTAGGGAAAAATGGCAACCTTATAAATAAGCAGCACGGTTCTTATTTTTTTATTGCTACGCTGATAACTGATTTAGCATTGCAATATGACGATCCTTTTGCCAAAGATTTTTGCGGTACCTGTACTAAGTGTATAGAAGCTTGCCCCACCAATGCCATCCTTCCCAATAAAGTGGTGGATGGCAGTAAATGTATTTCTTACTTTACCATTGAATTAAAGGAACTGTTGATTCCGGATAAAATGAAAGGCAGTTTTGATAATTGGATGTTTGGTTGTGATACCTGCCAGGAAGTATGCCCTTGGAACAGATTTGCTGAACCTACTAATGAACAAGCCTTTCAACCATTGCCTGCTATTTTGAATTTTAATAATAAACAATGGGAAGAACTGACGGAGGAAAATTTTAAATTGATATTCAGGAACTCTCCATTAAAGCGATCTAAATTTGAAGGAATAAAAAGAAACTTAAAATTCTTAGAAATTTCCCCAGACTAAGGTCCAGAGAAATTTCAAAAGTAAAAAAGAAAGGCCAGTGTATATAAAAAAATTAAGCCAGTTTCGAGTATCTATTGCCTTTAGTGACTTGCCATTGGCTTCAGCCAATGGTTCTAAAATTGTAGTCCAAGCCGTATCGATAATCGATTCAGTTTGGAATCATAAAATTCAAAGGTGGTTGGACAAGGAGGACTGATACAATAAATACCTACTTCCTTCCTTTCTTTTACACGCTTAAAACTATAGCCAATTCCAAACAAAAAGGCTTCTTTTTTCTGCCGAAAATAGGCCTTGTATCCAATGCCGCCCCTTCCGAAAAATCCAGGCGTAAACTTAGAATAATAAAAATCGCCCTGAGGTAAACCTTTGGCCCATTCAAAATTGGTTCCTGCATCCAGCGATGCGAACCAGGTATTCTTATCTTGCTTAAAATCTTTATTAAGCGAAATGAATAAGGGAACCGTGCGCATGAAATACCAATCCAACCCAGTACCCAATCCAACAAACCAGGTTTTATACTGAATACCATTAATGGTTGTTACTTCTAATGGAGTACCTTTACTTCCATCCAACAAACAAAGACAACCTTTACTACCTTCCAATAAGCCAATATAATTCTGCGAATGAAATTGAATCTTATTTTGGCTTTGAGCGGAAGTGAAATGTAAGCCGATAAAAAGTACTAATAATAATCTTTTCATAGAGAAGTTTATCGGTTAATGGAAATAGTACTTAACAAAAGAATATTATTAATATCGCTATAATCGTATTGACTTAAACCGCTTTGTGAAACAAGAATTAGTCTTTTATTCCAGGCAATCACGTCGTAGGTTTCCATTCCGGTCAGATGCTTCAAAAGTTTTAGGTTATTAACGTTTGATGCATCATAAACTTTTAATCCATCTTTTCCGTCACAAATAAATAATATGTTTCCATCTTTTGATAAGCCGTGAGGATTTGTTAGATTATAGGTTCTTAATAATGAAGGAGCATTCAAGTCACTTATATCCAAAATATCTAATTGGTTTGAAAAACCCTGGCAGGTAGTGCCGGAGCGTAATGTTACAAAAGCGTAATTGTCATCAGCTATTACGGGATCGCATGCGCGCAAATGTTGAAAATTACCTTTACGCTCTGGAGAAGCGGGATTATATATATCGTAGATAAACATCCCGGACGCAGATCCAATAAATAATTTGTCTTTAAAGGGGAAAATGGTTTCGATGTTCCATCCCACATTGTCCGATTGAACAAGCGAAAGATCGGGCGCATTGGATATTTTTATTGTTTCAAGAGAAGTATTATTTACGGCATATAAATAATCATTGACGATTGCAAAACGTGCCATTGACCCGGCTATCCCCGGCACAGAAGATGAGCTTTTTGAACCATCAGCAAAACTATTGGCTGAAGCGAACAAACATCTGTTACAATTAAGCCAGCCATAATTTCCTGTGTTTTGAGAAATATCAATGGTGGTATCTTTTTTGATCCAATCTACAATTATTCTTGTTGTATCCAGGTCAATCCAATTCTCATACTTTCTTTGAGGGAAAACATCAGGGAGCAATTTGGACATTTTTGCACTTAACGGATTGCTTATATCAATAGATAATAAATCGGTATAAAAATCCGCATAAAGAATATTCCCCTTTACCGCAATGTCCAAATTACCTGGAATATTTATAAATGCAACATTAACTGGCTTAGAAGGATTTGCATTATCGATTATATGAACTCCTTTATTAATTTCATTGAGGAAGATATATTTACCATATAAGTAAATTTTCCCGGGAGTGCTTACCGTAATAGGTGTATTTGCCTTAATATTCGACAATACTTTTTGCTTGGTTTCATAAACCGGTGTTAGAATTGTATAGGTTCTGGTTAGCTTATCTTTTAAACAGGAGGGCGCAAGCAAAGCAACGCAAAAAAATATAGCAATTGTTTTTAAGCCAGTTGAATAAATTCTCATAAAAATTTCATTTAGTGGTTGACAGTCTGATAAGTGCCTTCGTTGCGTAAGTGCTTTTATTTTTTCAAATACCATTTGAATACGATACCTCCGCTGAGTAAATGCCTGCTATCGCCATTAGTTGATTTAAGGAGCCTGCTAAGTTTGTAATTAAATTGCGGGCCAACCTCCAATGGGTTTTTACTTTTAGAAAACAATTGAAATGAAAAACCGGTATTGAAACCAACCTGGGTTCGTGTTAAAAGGTTATTGTCTTTATAATAAACAGTTGTTGTGCCATCGTAATGCAATGCATTGGTGGAAAAAAGGTAACCAACCGACAATCCATTAATCCAGTAAAAAGGAAGCTTGTTTGTTTTCGTAAGTCTTAGCTGCAATGAAACCGGCAGTTCGAAAAAACGATAGTTGCTTTTATAACTACTTACCGAAAAACTATTACTACTGTTGCGATAGAAATCATCAACCAACACATTTGTACTGTTGTTATTTCGAATCAGCAGGGAACTATCTACCCGGGCTCCTATTTCGTTGTGCGAACTAAAATAGTTGTAGTTTATACCTGCTGACACCTGCACTTTTTCGGACCGTTTATATTGAATAAAAAATCCGGCACTCCAATTAGCTCCCGAATTAAGAGCAGATGGCTTTAAATTAAATAATGAGCCAGGTACTTGATTGTTACTACCATTTGCAGACGCATCCAATACCAATGATTTTTCAAATGCATTTAATATTCCGCCCTGGGCAATTCGGCCAACGCCAATAGTAGCTGTAATACCCCATTGCCATTTATTGTTTATAGTAGGTTTCTTTTTTTGAGTAACTTCAGTTTGATTGCTATTTATTACTGGAGGAGTAATAGCTATTGCATTATTAATGGTATCGGTACGCGAACTTACCACTACTTCATTTGTAAGATGATCCTCTATTATCGTTGTTTTTATTTCTTGTAACGGCAAGGATGAATCTTTTTCTTCAGTTTGTGCAATAGAAGCTACGGGAGCGGACCTTACCTTATCGATTAAGTTACTCTTTTCCGGTCTGGTATCTGCCAGTTTGCTTTTGGCAATAAGTGTAGATTCATTTTGTGAATAAGATTCACTACTAATAATTCCGTCTTTTTCTATTTCCATTAATTGGGAAGTAGCTTTATCCCATGTCTTTTTCCCATCGCTTACCGTGGATGAAAAATTGACGTCTTTTTTTATACTGTTTTTTTCAATAGCAAGAACAGGCTGATTTTGTATTTCAATTTTTTGAATTGTTTTCTGTATTGATTTATCCTTATTAAAATTTTTTTCAGGTGCTTCGATAGAAGAAGGTTCTTGCGAATTGTTTTTAAAATAGTTTGTTTGATCTTTATCTCTGATGGCAACTGAAGCTGTATCCGTTGGCAGCGCTAACCAATAACCTGCTGCACCTATTAATAAAATTAATGGAATGATCAAAAGAAACCGACGTTTT
>JBJXDV010000019.1:0-3577 GCA_046153465.1 Chitinophagaceae bacterium | reverse complement strand
GGATCAACTGCAATTTCAGCAATCGACCAAGAATCTTCAAGTCCAATATGTTCCCATGTTTTTCCTGCATCATTGGATCGATACATGCCAGTACCTGGTAAAGTATAATTCCTAGGTTTCTTAAGATGTTCACCTGTACCCAAGTATAGTATATTTGGATTAGAGGGGGCAATCGCAAAATCACCAATGCTAAAACCCGCCTGATCTTCAAAAATTGATTTCCAACTTAATCCATTATTCACTGTCTTCCATAATCCGCCCGAACCAAAACCAACATACCTCGTTCCAGGATGTGCAGTATCTACTTGGACTACATCAGCCCTTGCACTATTCACCATAGGGCCTAATGATACCCAATTTAAATTGAATTTACTTTCTTCTTTCATTTCTTTATAAGTTCGAAACGAATTTATGAGTGGCGATGGTGTTTGTTGTGCATTAACAAAAAAGGCCGTACCAAAAATTACACCAACCGTAAATATTAAAAATTTAGTTTTCATTAAATTATTTTAATTGAAATAAAGGAACCATTCAACACCCAAACATACTTTTAAATTTTAATAAAACTTTAAGTTACAATTATAGTATATTTATATTGCTAAAATAAATAGTATGAAAAAAACTTTATTGCTCCCTGTTTTCTTGTTTGCTTTACTAATTTCTTTTGCGCCATTAATGGCACAGCCTAATGTAAAGGACTCATTATCAATTCCTAAAGAGGAAAAATCAGTCACCCGTCACTCAGTTACGATTGATGGTAAGTTAATCACCTACACCGCAACAGCTGGAGCGCTCATTTTAAGAAATGATCTAGATGAGCCTATTGCATTTTATGGGTATACTGCTTATACAAAAGATGGCCAATCTGATGTAAGCAAAAGACCCATTACTTTTTCTTACAATGGAGGTCCTGGATCTTCCTCTATATGGCTGCACATGGGGGTAATGGGACCTAAGCGTGTTATTGTTAACGATCCTAATGATAACGGACCTGCTCCCTATAAAATAGAAGACAATCAATTTTCAACTTTGGATATAAGTGATATTGTAATGATTGATCCGATTGGTACTGGAATTAGTAAGGCTGTTGGAAAAGCAAACAACAAAGACTTTTGGGGTGTAGATGGAGATATAAAATCAGTGAGTGGATTTATTAAACAGTATATCAATGAAAATAATCGTTGGCAATCACCTAAATTTATTTTAGGGGAAAGCTACGGTACGATGCGAAGTGCAGGTGTTGCAAATTATTTACAGGATAATTTAGGTATTACTTTAAACGGTGTAATTCTAGTTTCAACCGTGTTAGATATGCGCACACTTCGTTTTTTTCAAGGCGATGACATTTCTTATATTTTACATTTACCTTCTTACGCAGTATCGGCATGGTATCATAATAAAATAAAAAATAAATCCAAGGATTTAGCCGCATTTGCAGAAGAAGCTAGAAAATTTGCAGCGGGCGATTATGCAACTGCATTAATGAAGGGCGCAGATTTATCTGATGCGGAAAATGAAAAAATTGCGTCACAATACGCAGCACTTACAGGACTCAGCACAGAATATGTATTAAAAGCAAAGCTGCGCATTAAAGAACCCCAATTCACAGAAGAATTATTGAGAAGTGAACATATGACAGTGGGTCGATTAGATTCTAGGTACAAAGGGATTAATCAAAATTTATTAAGCGAAGGATCATCGTACGATCCGCAAAGTACAAGCATAAGCCCTGCTTATATTTCTGCATTTACAGATTATTATTATAATGAACTTAAGGTTAATAAAATGCTAACGTATAGAACATCAGCATATGCAACGCCAGGATTCAAGTGGGATTGGAAACATAATAAAAATTTCAATAACGATGCAGTTCCAGCCAATACAGCAGTGGATTTGGCTGAAGCGATGAGCCGCAATCCTAATTTAAAAGTATTAGCAATAAACGGTTATTATGATTTAGCTACGCCATTTTTTGCGGCTGAATATACATTTACACATATGGGTTTAGAGAAACGTATTCAAAATAATTTTATACTAAAATATTACGAAGCGGGTCATATGATGTATACAGATCCAGCATCAGGGAAACAGTTTAAAAAAGATGTTGCTGATTTTATAAAAGAAACAATAAAATAACACTAACAAAAAAGAGGCCTTAATTAAATTTAAGGCCTCTTTTTTTTATCTCTTATGATTTATTTAAAAAAGTAGGACTTTTTTAAAATACGTTTCTACGCTTCCTTAATTACTCCGCCTCTGCCACTACTTCTTTTACTTCTGGGATCATGCGTTTCATCATTCCTTCGATACCTGCTTTTAAAGTGACCATTGAACTAGGGCATCCGCTACAAGAACCTTGTAACATTAAATTGACTACGCCGTCATTATAACTTTTGAATTGTATTGCACCGCCATCCATCTCCACTGCGGGCTTAACATAGTTTTCTAATAATTCTTTTACTCTCTTCACAATATCATCATCATCCGCGTGCACCGTATTGGTTGCTTCTTGTTTTATTTTAGCCACTTCCTCTTCATTCACTACTACACCACCATTTTCTAAATACTCCTTTAAAAAAGTTTTAATAGTAGGTATCACATCCTGCCAATCATCCGTATCCACACTTTTAGTAAGCGTAATAAAATTACTAGCTATAAATACACTTTTAATAAAAGGGAAGCTAAATAATTCTTTTGCCAAAGGCGATGCAATTGCTAACCTTTCCTCGGCCATGTCAATACTTTTCCCAGGATATAAAAGCTTGTTTGCGACAAACTTCATGGTCTCCGGGTTGGGTGTCATTTCGGTATAAATGCTTACAATGGTATTGCCTGTAGTAATCATAGTTGCGCTTTTTGGTAAAATTGAATACAAAAATAATCAAAAATGAGGGTCAACAAGGCATTTGCCCAATAATGGACTATATTTTTCCGATATCGACAAGGGTAAAATCTATGGAATGATGCTCAATTTGGCATAATTCAGCATGATCTTCTTTTCGCCGTTTTTATCAAATAGGATTAATGCGATTGGGTTGTGCGCGGAGCCTTCAATCTCCTTGATGACGCCAAAGCCAAACTTTTGATGTTCTATCTTCATGCCTGCTTCTAAGTCAGAAGGGTCGGCGGCGGTGAAATTTTCGGAAGGAATATGGTTTTTATTCAATGTACTTGGAGGCGCCACTGGCATATAGCTCGGTTTGCTTGGCTTATTATCGGTGTTTAATTTAGGCTTTGGTTCGCTCCATCCTTTGTTATTGCCACCATGCATTCGGTCATAGGCATTACCCCAGCCGGAGCTTTGGTTACGCGCGCCACCACCAGCACTTGACTTGTCAATTTTATCCTCAGGCATCTCCTCAAGAAATCGGCTTGGATCATTTTGTACTAATTGTCCAAAACGATACCTCGAATTCGCATGGCTTAACCATAAATGTCTTTTTGCACGGGTTACCGCTACATAAAACAATCTCCTTTCTTCTTCCAGTTCCTCCCTAGTATTTACGCTCATGCCACTTGGGAATAAGGTTTCTTCTAATCCCACCACAAACACACAAGCAAATTCCAAACCTTTCGC
>JBJXDV010000018.1:0-11110 GCA_046153465.1 Chitinophagaceae bacterium | reverse complement strand
AATTTCATTGGTCGGCCCTTGTATCCAATACTAACAACTAAAACATACCTGCGAATAAAGGCAGCAGAAGCATTGGCAAAGGTTCAGGAAGAGTTAAATCAAAAAAACCTTGGATTGATAATCTTTGATGCTTACCGACCTTATTCAGTTACCGTTACGTTTTGGGAATTAATCAAAGATGAGCGCTATGTTGCACACCCTGCCAAAGGAAGTGGGCATAATCGTGGGCTTGCATTAGACCTTAGTATTATTGATCTAACCACAAATAAAGAATTGGACATGGGAACAGGCTTTGATAATTTTTCCGATTCGGCTCACCATAGTTTTACCAAGCTGCCAGAAGAAATAATAAAAAACAGAATACTGTTTAAAGAAGTGATGTTAAAGTACGGTTTTCAATTGTTTGAAACAGAGTGGTGGCATTATTCCTGGCCAAATGATCTCAATTACGAAGTAATGGATATTCCTTTCAAAAAATTTAGAAAGTAAAAAAACATTTTCGTTGGCTGAAAAAAATTAAATCGCCACAATTTCAATAACTGCATCCAGGTTAATAGGGCCATATACATGCGGAAATGTATCTGCATTAGACCTTGACCAGTCGTAAATGAACTGGCTGTTTAACTTGTCGGTATCTATAACTAATTTAACAAGATTTGTTTTTCCGCTATAGTAACGTTCCAGTACACCCGCAATTTGTTCTTCGTGGCTGCAATGAATATATCCTTCCTCTTTTAAAGAAGCAGATTCATAGGATCCTTTTTCTCCGGCTGCTTTCCATTCAGCCGCTGTTGTTAAATGATAAATAATTGGCATTGCAAAAAATGTTGAATTTTAATGAAGATATCGAATATTTATTGTACTCTTTTTATACGTTGCTCCAATAATAAAAGGTCCGCAAGAACCAGGGCTGTAGCTGCTTCCAGAATTACCGGGGCTCTTAATGCAACGCACAAATCATGTCGACCCCTTACTGAAAAATCTTCCATTTTTCCAGTATCCCAGTTTAAGCTATTCTGTTCTTTTGGTGTTGAAGCAGTTGGCTTAATGGCAATACGAAATATCAATTCGTTGCCATTACTGATTCCACCAACAATACCACCTGCATTATTGGTTATTGTTTTTCCACTTATATTTTGAATTGGGTCGTTATGCTCTGACCCAAACATTGTTGCTGCACGAAAACCTGCTCCGAATTCAATTCCTTTAACTGCAGGAATAGAAAAAACAATGTGTGCCAATTGAGATTCGAGGGAATCGAAATAAGGTTCGCCTATTCCGATCGGTAAGCCATTCACCCGACACTCAACCAAACCACCAACCGAATCTTTTGCATCTATAGCACGTTGCAATCCTTTCTCCAGATCGGATAGGCCTCCTATTTCTATGACAGCAGCATGAATAGTAACTGTGTTCATTAATTTTTTTGCAATTGCGCCAGCGGCTACGAGCCCCGTAGTTAACCTCGCACTAAAATGCCCACCGCCTCTATAGTCTTCATGACCGCCAAATTTTTGGTGAGCTACCATATCAGCATGGCCCGGCCGTGGAAAACTGCGTTGCTTTTGATAATCTTCGCTCCGCGTATTGTTATTTTCAAATAAAATAGTAATTGGAAAGCCAGTTGTTTTTCCGTTGAACAAACCGCTTTTAAAAATTGGAAAATCGGCTTCTTGCCGGGGAGTGGTCCCTTTTTGTTTGCCGCCTTTTCTTCTTTCGAGATCTGGCAATAAATCCTCTGGCACTAATGGTAATCCGGCCGGACATCCATCAATTGTAATTCCAACACATTCGCCATGCGATTCACCAAAAATCGATACGCTAAAATTCCTACCAAATGAATTCAAAATTTATTAGTTTAGTTAATGAGTTGATGTGGTAAAGATACAGATGCTCCCAGTTTTCTTAAATGGTCATAAAAATCAGGATAAGATTTATTTACCGCACCGGCCTCTTCTATGATTGTTTCGCCAGTTGCCTTTAGCGCGGCTACTGCGCACGCCATAGCTATTCGGTGATCATGATGCGAATGTACTCTTGCTCCATGTACGCTATCCCCACCTTCTACAATCATTAAATCATTCTGCAATTCAATCTTAACTCCCATTTTTCCAAACTCTTCCTGCAATGTACTGCCACGATCGCTTTCTTTATGCGCTAATCTTTTCACGCCCTCAATAACTGATTTGCCTTTGCAAAAAGCGGCTAGTGCTACCAGTGGGGGAAACAAGTCGGGGCAATCAGTAGCATTAAAATGAAAAGCATTCATCGATTTAGGTCTCAACTCAATAGCATCTGGTTCAATTGATATGCCTATTCCACAATCTATCAATGCTTTTAAGATTACTTTATCCGCCTGCGTTGAATGAACATCCAGCCCCTTTACTACAATAGGACCCGCAATAGCACCTGCAACTAATAAAAATGCCGCTCCGCTCCAATCCCCTTCCACGGTGTAGTGATGAATCGGAGGTTCGGTGCCTGACGTAGCGAGCTGGGAGTCGTTAGGCGTTGATTGGAAATAAAACTCTTCATAGTCTTTATTAGCGGGAACCTTCAATCCAAATTGTTTCATTACATCCAGCGTTAGATCAATATAAGGTTTACTCTTTAGATTATTAACTTTAATACTTACATCACTGGCACCACTAGCTGAAAATGCCAATAATAACCCAGTAAGAAACTGGGAGCTCAACGAACCATCAATGGTAATTGTTTTAGGAAGAATAGGACCTTTAATCCGCAACGGTAATTTGCCTTTATTGCTGCTTACGCTTACTCCAAGTTGTGGTAAAATTTCATCAAAAAAATCCATGGGCCTTGTTAACAGGCTTCCCGAACCAACGATATCAGTTATTCGATTACTCAACGCTGCCAGCGGGGTAAACATTCGAATACTCAATCCGCTTTCGCCACAGTTTATTTCGGCATTTATTGAATCGTCCGGCGGGGTTAAAAGTACTCCGCGCTGATTTATTGAACTGATAATAATTAAGTCTCCATTTCTAAATTCCACCAACGCGCCTAACTGTTTAATAATATCCAGGGCCGCATGATCATCGTTACTATGACCTGGATTCTTGATAATTGACATCCCATTGGCCACTAGCGCAGCTGCACAAGCTCTTTGCATCGAACTTTTAGAAGCAGCAGCCTGAATGGTACCTGAAAGGCAGCCAGCAGCCAATGATGCAATGGTAACCGAATAATTTTGATTGGTCTTCATATTATTAATCATCCTTGTTCTTTAGCTCTTAAAATTCTTCGATCATTTTCTTTAATTGAGGAAGTGGAATCGTTTTTATTATTCCCTTACCTATTCGTTCGAGCAGTACATAGCTTATTTCATTTCTTATTTTCTTTTTATCCTTTTGCAACACATCCATTGCTTTCAGTTTATTGAAGGCTGCAAAAGTTGGCAGATTGTATTTATCCAATACTGCTATTACGCTTTTAGCTTCTTTAAATCCAACCAATTGTTCAGAGATATTACATGCATATGCCATTCCGATCGCAATGGCCTGCCCATGAGATAATTCATACTGATTTTCAAGCGCATGACCTAAGGTATGTCCAAAGTTTAACAATTTACGATCTCCCGACTCAAATTCATCGTTCTGAACCACCTTCGTTTTTAGGATTGCATTTCGTTGCACTAGTTCACAAATCGATTTTTTTCTATTCTGAAATGTCTTGAAAGAACTTACTTCAAGTTCCCGAAACATTTGCTTATCTTTTATACAGGCATGCTTAATTATTTCAGCAAATCCATTTTCCCATTCGCATTGTGGAAGCGAATTGAGAAAAACCATATCATGAAGAATAAAAGAAGGTTGGCGAATAATACCCACCATGTTCTTATAAACACCTACATCAATTCCGTTTTTTCCTCCGATAGAAGCATCTACCATCGCTAATAAGGTGGTAGGAACAAATCCAAATCGAATACCTCGCATATATACAGACGCTATATATCCGGTAATATCTGTGATCACGCCTCCTCCTACCCCAATAAGAGTTGTTTGCCGATCGGCTCCCATGTCGAGTAACTGGTCAATAACGGTGTCGACTGTTTGCTGTACTTTAAATTCTTCCCCCGGCTTTAGTACAATGGTGCTCCAATTCTTAAATTTTTTGGTGTGCCCGTTAAAAACGTTTTCATCTGTAATGATTATCGAATTCCTGGCATCCACCAACTTCTTTAGGTGCGAAATACCCGACGCCAGGTAATACTCAACCGAGGAATTGGAGAATTTATAATTCAGGCTTTTATTACTTAGAGGTAAATGCTGTTTACGGTTAGGCATTGTTCAGTAGAATTATTACTGTTCAGGTGTTTTAACCTTCTAAAAGAAGATTAGAAGAATGTTCCGGATGGAACAATGGTTGTAAACACAAAAAATAGTTACCAAAAAAAGATCGAATTACTTTAATGCCGAATTAAAAACTGATTCTTCATTAGGAAATTATCCTAACTATTCATAATCTTATTCTGATGGTTAATACTTTCCATATGTACTGCATCAAAATACTTGGTGATGAATTCTTTGCTTAATCCAATCTTTTCGCCCCTGTTAAAAGCTCTTTCCAGAATTTCATTCCAGCGATTCGTTTGAAGAATGGTGATGCTATTATTCTTTTTATATTCTCCAATGTTTTCAGCAATTTTCATTCGCTGGCTCAGTATCTGCATCAGTTCATCATCAAGATGATTGATTTGCTGGCGCAATTTCTCAAGAGCCGCATGGTATTCTTCAGAGTTAATATCTTCTTTGCGCCAAATAATACTGTTCATCATTTCACCAAGTCTCTCAGGAGTAACCTGCTGCTTCGCATCACTCCATGCATTATCCGGATCAATATGACTTTCAATCATCAAGCCATCGAAATCAAGATCAATTGCTTTTTGAGCAACGTCCATCAATATATCCCGTCTGCCACAAATATGTGAAGGATCATTAATAAGCATCATATCCGGATTGCGTCGCTTCATTTCAATGACGAGATGCCACATCGGTGCATTCCGGAATTCAGTATTGCCATACGAGGAAAAACCCCGATGAATCAAACCAATTTGTTTAACTCCTGCTTTGGCAACCCGTTCAACGGCACCAGTCCATAATTCAAGATCGGGGTTAATTGGATTTTTAATCAATACAGGAACGTCAACACCGCGCAATGCATCGGCTACTTCCTGTACACTAAATGGGTTTACGGTTGTACGTGCTCCAATCCATAATATATCTACATCAAAGGTTAATGCATCTTCTACTTGTTTACCGGTTGCAACTTCCACAGTAGTAGGTAAGCCTGTTATTTTTTTTGCCTGTTGTAGCCAGGGTAACCCTTTTGCTCCAATACCTTCAAACATACCGGGCCTTGTACGCGGTTTCCAGATACCGGCCCGTAATACATCTACTTTACCTGTATTTGCTAACCGTGTTGCTGTTTCTAAAACCTGTTCTTCAGTCTCGGCACTGCAGGGCCCGGAAATAATCATCGGTCGCTTACTCCATGCCTGTTGAGTAACTTCTTTCATTGCTGATGTTGTTGTTGCTTGCATAAATCGCTATTAATAGTTTAGCTATCTGCTATTCGCATCATTCATCCGAATCCTTCTGCCCTTGTATTTCTTTCCATCAATGGCTTCAATCATCTGGCGGGCAGCATTCCGATCTACTTCAATCCAGCTATTCATTTCTTTCATATCTATTCTACCCAACGCTTCTTTTCGAAGGTCACTCATATCTAAAACAAATTGAAGAAAACTAGCTTTATAAAATCCGTCTTTCGTTCCAAGATTGACAAACAATCGCATGTAATCTCCATTTCCTCCACCACCAAACTCACGGCCACGGGTATCCCTTCTTCGATCTGGAGATACGGGCCCCCTGCTATCGCCATTTGACCTCTCTTTATATTCCTTGCGCTCTCTTTCTCGTACATTCAAATCTTCAGCGTTCTCATAATTTTTCAGGAACCGGTCGAATTCCAATGCAGCTACTCTTTTCAATACTTCTTCTTTGGTAACATCTGCAAATTTTTCAGCAATCATTGGAATATAGGTTTCATAATCACCATGGCTGATATCTAATTGCAGTAACTTATCCATAAAGAAAAAAAACTGTTTACGGCAAACATCTTTTCCTTCGGGAATCTCCATTTTATGAAAAGGAGACTGAACCATTCTTTCAATAGCTTTTATTTTACCAACTTCCCGGCTATGTACAATACTCATACAAATACCTTTGAGGCCCGCGCGACCGGTACGTCCACTTCTATGTGTATATACTTCCATATCATCGGGCAGCTCGAAATTGATTACATGGGTAATGCCCGATACATCAATTCCTCGTGCTGCCACATCGGTAGCAATTAACAACTGCAGCGTTTTATCTCTAAACTCCCCCATTACTTTATCGCGTTGCTGTTGCGTAAGATCGCCGTGTAATGCATCAATATCGTATCCTTCTCTTGTTAATTTCTCAGCAATTTCCTGAGCATCGATTTTAGTTCGGGTAAAAATCAACCCATAAATACCTGGGTTATAATCTATCAATCTTTTAAGTACCTGGTAACGATGTTGTGCATTCGCAACAAAATATTGGTGATCGATATTTTTATTTGCTGTATTCAATACACCCACTGTCACTTCAACGGGTTGATTCATGTACTTTTTGCTCACCCTTTTAATTTCGGGTGGCATTGTTGCACTAAATAACCAGGTAGCATTTCGCTTTGGGGTATTCTGCAAAATAAATTCAATATCATCCTGGAAACCCATGTTCAGCATTTCATCTGCTTCATCTAATACTACGTATTCAATATTTTCGAGATTGATTGCTTTACGTTCAATTAAATCGATTAATCTTCCTGGTGTGGCAACAACAATTTGTATCCCTCTTTTCAAATCGCGAATTTGTTGTCCAATCGAAGTACCTCCATCAACAGCGATCGCATATAAACCAGGCATGAATTTTTTAAAGAGCTCCAGTTCATTTACAATTTGCATACACAGTTCCCGGGTAGGGCAAACCACCAGGGCCTGGGGATGTTTTTGCGATGAATCCACTAATTGTAATAAAGGCAATCCGAAGGCTGCTGTTTTTCCTGTACCTGTTTGTGCTAAACCTACCAGGTCTTTCGTACCACTCAATAAAACAGGAATTGCTTTTTCCTGAATTGTTGTTGGGTTTTTGTATCCAAGTTCATCGGTAGCCTTTACCAATTTTGCATCCAATCCCAACTCTGCAAACGTCATCATATGTTTTTAAAATTTTGCGCGAAGGTACTGCAAAAGCCGCGCCCCGCCTAATTAAACATTGGTCTTTTATACTATTACAAACTGTTTATCAACCGCAATATTAACTCCAATTATTACCTGTTGCCAGTCGAATAAATTAGCCATTATGTTATTACTCAATTGAATTGCGCTATTTCAATTAATGCACTCAATAAAATTTAAGACGCTCAATCAAATCATCTCCATTTTTATTTCTATGCACCGTTCGCAATCCTCAAAATATCTTTATTTAATAATCTTTTTAATTTTGTTAGCATTTTCCATAAGCTCCCACAAATAGTCATAGTTCTCTTTTTCAAGGCAGGATTTGAATTTTCGCAGTTGAACAATATGTTCATTCAGTACGTCTAATACATGCTCACGATTTTGCATAAAAATGGGTGCCCACATAGAGGGATTGCTTTTAGCCAACCGTACTGTACTTTCAAAACCACCACCAGCCAATTCAAAAATGGCATTCTCTTCCAGTTCTTTTTCCAATACAGTATTTGCTAATGCAAAAGAGGTGATGTGAGCAATATGACTTACATAGGCCGCATGCATATCGTGCGCATCTGCATCCATATATACGATATGCATACCTAAGCGCTTATAAACATCCTCCATGGTATCCACCGCCAGTGGATCACTTTTTTCTTTTTCACATATTACACAGGATCGTCCGGCAAACGCTTCTTTAACTGCAGCTTCCGGACCGCTGTATTCTGTACCCCACATGGGATGTGTGGCTACAAATCTTTTTCGCATGGGATGATCTGCTAACGACTTGCATAAAAAATGTTTGGTAGAACCAGCATCGGCAACCACTTGCTGATCGTTTACCAAATCCAGAATACGTTGCATGATAGGCACGGTTACATCAACGGGTATTGCAACATATATAAGATCGCTTTGCTTTACCGCCTCCTCTAACGGTAGTATCTCATCAATAATCCCCAACTCAAGTGCTTTGCTGGCGCTTGCTGCTGTTCGGCTAACTCCAATAACTTTTCGTACGAGCCCTTTATCTTTTAAGGCTAGTGCAAAAGAGCCACTTATAAGCCCCACTCCTACTATTGTTACCGTATTAAACATTTTACTAAATTATTTTTGATGAAGGATATAGGATTTTCCAATATCAAACATCATAATTTTAAAATCTGGCCGATTGCCTGCTCTAATTTTTCAATTGGGCTACATAAACTTATTCTTATATAACGATCACCAGCACTGCCAAAAATACCACCGGGTGTAATAAACACCTGCGCATCGTACAATACTTTATCGCTTAATTCGTATCCCGATTTATAGTTTGCAGGAATTTTCGCCCAAACAAACATACCTGCCTGCTCCTTTGAATAGCTGCAATGTAATAGTTCCAATAACTCAAATACCTTTTGCCGTCTTTCTCTATAAACAGCGTTTACACTTTCATACCATTCTTTTCCGAGCGAAAGCGCTTTTGCAGCGGCCAGTTGTATTGGTAAAAACATCCCGCTATCCATATTGCTTTTGAAACGAAGAACTTCTTCAATTCGTTCTTTAGCACCACACATTACACCTACTCTCCATCCAGCCATATTCTGACTTTTACTTAAAGAATTCAATTCTATAACAATTTCTTTTGCCCCTGGTACACTTAATAAACTTGTTGGACTTTCATTAAGAATAAAACTGTAGGGGTTATCGTGGATTAATAAAATATCATTGTAAAGTGCCCATGCTATCAATTGCTTAAACATCGTTTCAGAAGCTAACTGCCCGGTAGGCATATGCGGATAATTTACAAACATTAACTTAATAGTTCCATTCGCAATTTTTTCCGATGAACTTTTTTTCGAAGAGTCAACTAAATTATCTAACTCTTTGAAGTCGGGTTCATAGTTATTTGATTCTTTCAATTCATAATTAACAGGAATTCCTCCTGCTAATTTTACCGCACTGCTATAGGTTGGATATCCGGGATTAGGAATTAAAACGTAATCTCCTTCATTTAAGTAAGTCATACAAATATGCATGATCCCTTCCTTGCTTCCGATTAAGGGCAATATTTCCGATTCGGCATCTAAGGATACTCCATACCATTTTTCATACCAGTCCTTTACAGCCTTTCGTAAAATTGGTGAGCCTTTGTAAGACTGATAGGCATGTACGTTAGTTTTTGCACTTTCTTCCTGTAACACTTTAATCACATCAGGATGTGGAGGCAAATCGGGGCTGCCAATTCCTAAATTGATAATTGCTTTACCTGCTTTGATCAATCCATCAATCTCCCGCAATTTTTGGGAGAAATAATATTCGCCAATTCCCTCTAGTCTTTTCGAAGTTGTTATCATAGTGCTGAAATCGTTTGTAATTTAAAATCTCGAATTAGGTTTATGAATTAGTGCTTTGTTGCATACATCTATCTAATTATTTCTTCATTCCATTTTTATAAATTCCATAAATTTTTAATGCTGCTGTCATGGGAACAATCTGTTCAATTACTTTTTTAAACTGAGTCAGGTTTTCAAATTCCATATCGGCATGAAAACTATATTTAAAATCGCTGCCGGGTATGGGAAAACTTTGAAGCTTACTAAGATTAATTCCTCCATCGGCGATTTTCGTAAGAACTTTTGCAAGGCTACCCCTTGAGTGATCGGTATTAAAATTAACAGAAGCTTTATCAGCTCCTTCTATCTCAACGGCTTCTTCTTCCCGTTGCAATACAAGAAAACGGGTGTAATTATTTTTCATCGTTTGAATATTCGGAGCGATCATGTTCAATGAAAACAATTCTGCTGCAAGCTTACTGGCAATAGCTGCAATATGTTTGCTCTTATGAGTATGAACATGTTTAGCACTTAGTGCGGTATCTTCTGTTTCAATGAGTTTCCAATTGTATTTATCCAAAAAACCAAAGCATTGCTGAATAGCCATCGGATGCGAATGTACTTCCCGGATATCTTCCAGTTTCACTCCAGGATTAACCAACAGGTTTTGTTTGATTTGAAGATATATTTCCCCTGCAATTTTCAGGTTCGATTTTTTAAGCAGGTTATAATTGGGAAGAATACTGCCCGCGATTGAATTTTCAATGGCCATTACACCACCATCGCTGTCTTTTTTATTTGAAGCAATTTTTATTACCTCTTTAAAAGTAGCGCAAGGAACCACTTCTACATTTTTGCCAAAAAATTGGCGGGCAGCCACCTGGTGAAAACTGCCTTCGTATCCTTGTATAGAAACTTTTTTATGCATGATGTACATGTATGATTTGTGATTTGTAATTCTTACATTTAATAATATCCTATATCGTATCAATACAAATCATAAGATTGATATTAACTAAGGGCAATTCGTTCATCGAACTACAAAGCACAAACTGAATAAATTCCTTCTCTTAATTAAAATTAATTTCAACATTATTGCTACTCCTTTGTATGGGAGAAACAAAAAAAAATCCCGGCTTTTGGCCGGGACTCAGTATGTTGATTTTTTATTTTTAGTTTCTATTCAACAATAGTAATCCCGGTTTCTTTGTAAAAAAGAAATAATAGTAGAAACCAAAATAATACCTTGTTGTTGTCATCAATTCAAAAGTAAGTAGTAAAAACTATTCATCCAAAATTTAATTTCTGATAATCTATCAATGATCACTAACTGAAAATTAAAGCTAACGTTTGTTATCCGAGTCTTTTCATTTCAATTTCATCAATCTTCTTAAACAGGTGAAATGGCTTATAGATTCGCCAGTTTTCCATTTCCATTAATTCTAAATAGCGATTTAATTTTGCTTTTTTAAAGTCATATTGTGTTTGTTCGGGCATGTTAAGAATAACAACC
>JBJXDV010000017.1:0-2880 GCA_046153465.1 Chitinophagaceae bacterium | reverse complement strand
TCAAAATCTTCCATTATACGTAAACTGCTATCAAACCCGCCAACTCTATCAAATAATTTACGTGTTATAAACAGCGTTTGATCGCCTCCGTAACACGCAAATAAATCGAACCGCGTAATAAAGGCATTTACTTTTAATATCCATTTCCTGCTATTGAATTTCATAAAATATCTACCCAGGTCAAACTGATTTTCTATAGCAGTTAAAATATCAATTGCAAATGTTTTAGGTGGATAGACATCCGCATGCACAAAATATAAAATTTTTTCAGAAGCAACGGAAGCTCCTCTGTTCATTTGAGCCGCCCTGCCTTTTTGAGCAGATAGAATAACTCTGGCACCTGCCTTTTCCGCGTACAATACGGTATTATCAAGGCTTCCACCGTCGGCAACAATAATTTCTTTTAATAAGCCTCTGCCATATTGTTTTAAATACAAGATGAGGCCGGAAATATTCTCCTCTTCGTTGAATGCAGGTATGATAACAGAAATAAACAAGTTGGGAAATTACGTAACAGTTTACAATTTACATAGCTGATGCAATTGCTTTTGCCGCAATAAATCCGCTGGTCCATGCATGTTGAAAGTTATATCCCCCCGTTATTCCATCTACATCTAAAATTTCTCCTGCAAAAAATAAGTTCGGAATTTTTTTACTCATCATCGTATTGGCATCAACTTCATTCAATTGAATTCCACCGGCTGTCACAAACTCTTCCTTATAAGTTGTTTTTCCCTCTACAGTGCTTTCAAAAGAATATAGGTTTCGAATCAGCAGGTTTTGCTCACGCAAGTTCAAATCTGCCCACCTGGTTTCGTCTTTTATTCCGGAATGTTTTAATAAGAAATCCCATAACCGTGCAGGTATTCCAAAACTATTTTTTGTACTCATTTTTTGAGCAGCAATTTCAAAGCGCAATTGTTTAAATCGTTCCTGTAATGCCTGCTCATTATAGTTTGCCAGCCAATTGATCTGGATCGTAAATTTCCAATTGATCAATGATAATTGGCGGGCACCCCACGCACTCAATTTCAGTACGGCCGGACCACTAAGCCCCCAATGTGTAATTAATAAAGGGCCTGTTTCTTTCAATTTTGTACCTACTATTTTTATAGATGTATTTTCAGCCACCACCCCCATTAATTGGGTTATTGAATTGCCAGGGATATTAAATGTAAATAAAGAAGGCACGGGATCTTCAATGGTATGTTCCAATTGTTTTATCCATTCAAACATAGCGGCCTTGGGATATCCCCCGCACGCAATACAAACAAAATCGGAGTCCATCTTTTCATGATCGGCATATTCAATTTGGAAAAGACCTTTATCAGTTGATAGCTTTTTAACTTCTTTACTTAATATAATCTTTACTCGATATTTAGCAGCTTCATTAAGTAAACAATCTGCAATTGATTGAGAAGAATCAGAAAGGGGAAACATTCTTCCATCGGGTTCAATTTTTAAAGGAACGCCTCTTTGTTCAAACCATTTTACAGTATCTGTTGTAAAAAATTGGTGAAAAGCTTTTTTCAAAAAATTACTGCCCCGGGGATATCGCCTGATTATTTCTTCGATTTCAAAACAACCATGCGTTACATTACAACGCCCACCCCCACTTATTTTTACTTTAGAAAGTAATTTGGATGATTTTTCAACAATGATTACTTCGAGCGACTTATTTAAGCGGGCAGCATTTACAGCGCAGAAAAAACCTGCTGCCCCTCCACCTATTACAACAAGTCGTTTGTGTAATTTTATTTTATTTTCCATGCTTCCTGTATATTGCCGTTATTTTGTAGTTCACCGTAACACTAAACCGTAAAAATAGCTTTATTTGATTTATACTATCCTAAAATACACTGTCAAACTGGGCCTAAAGATTTTTTGCCGGAATATTTTTATTAATAAGACCGAATACCTCAAAATAAAGGGGCCTCTATTAATTGCAATGAATCATCCCAATTCATTTTTAGATGCTATTATTATAGATATTTTATTTGATCAGCCCGTATGGTCCCTTGCAAGAGGTGATGCCTTTAAAGGAAAACTTATTTCCAGCATACTTACTGCTGTTAAGATTATGCCTGTTTACCGAACAAGCGAAGGCGTAGAGAATCTTTCAGAAAATTATAAAACATTTGATGCCTGCTTAAACATTTTTAAACTCGGAGGAATTGTTCAAATATTCAGTGAAGGCAGGTGTGAAAACGAATGGCACCTGCGTCCACTAAAAAAAGGAACTGCCCGGCTGGCCATAAAAGCCTGGGAAGAAAATATACCATTAAGGATTTTACCTGCAGGCATTAACTACAGTTCTTTTTTTCGTTTCGGAAAAAATATTTTTTTAAATTTCGGGGAGATAATCACGGCAGATGCAATTGATCTGAAAAGTTCGGATGGTATACGTAACCAAACATTCAACACAATCTTACAATCGCAGTTGCAACAACTGGTGCTTGAAATAAAGGCAGAAGACAAACCAAGGCAACGAGAACTTCTTGAAAGAAAACCAATTTTATTAATAAAAATTCTTCTCCTGATTCCAGCTTTACTGGGATACTTGCTCAATGCGCCGCTCTATTTGCCTGTTAAGAACTTTATCCTGAAAAAAGCCCATGAAACGGGTCATTTCGATTCAATAATGATGGGACTTTTAATTGCCTTATATCCTTTTTACTTATTGTTGATTACGCTTACAATTTATTTTATCAGCGGAAACAATCTGGCTTTTTTGTTATTACTAATAATTCCATTTACGGCGTGGAGCTATGTACAACTAAAACCTCAGTTGGATAAGTGAATAAATTAGTAGTAGGAAGATTGCAGATTCGCATTTGCTCTCTCTGCTTTTTCAATCTCCTCAAAGGATGAAAGTATATC
>JBJXDV010000016.1:0-12728 GCA_046153465.1 Chitinophagaceae bacterium | reverse complement strand
GAAACAAAATTTTCACCAAACAATAATTATCGTCTTTATTATTCCTTTGATGCACCGGGAACACTTATATATTTTAGAGGGCATGGAGACGTTAGGGTTCAATAATATCAATAGAAAACCCTATTGTATAACAACGATTGTTTAATAAACTAAACTCTCTTAATTCTTAAGGCTATATCGTCCTTTGTTGCAGGAGATTTTACTATTAGCCGGCCTCCCTTATGTTTAATAGTTATACTTTTACTATGAATTCCAGTAGCTGGATGTAGCCACTCGATCGAATAGTTCCCTGCTGGTAAAATAAACTCAGGGGATATGCTTTTTCCATTTATTGCATAAAAAGCGTATTGTTTTCCTTCTTCCATCAATACATATGCCTTACATCCTTCTGGTATTCCTCCGCTGCAAACCATCGAGTCTGGTTTCATTTTTTCAAATTGAAACGACTCAATAAATTTTTTCAAAAAACCCAATTGCTTACGGTAGTTTGCGTTTCCTCCGCCGGGCTGTTTATCATGATATCTAAATGTTCCCTGCTCATGGCCAACTGTAAACGAATAATCGAGATTATTAAACAATCCACCACCTGCCATTATAAACTCCCAGGCTTCTTTGCGATAAGTTGAATCTTTCTGACCCTTAAAGCCTGTTTCATTATCGCCAATCACTTTATTCAAATTATAATTTAATGGAACTGCTACGGGGGGTGTTGCATAATGAAAATTAAAAACCGATATTAATGAGTTGGGGTTATCAATTTTTTGATAACCATTAGCTATATTTTGTGTAATTAAGTGTTTGTATCCAAAAGTTTCTTCAGTCTCTGTTATTACTTTTGAAATGCGTTCCTGCCACTCAAGCGTAATACCACCAAAATAAGGTTCGTTACAAATTTCATAGAGAAGGTTTGGATAATCCTTAAGTTCTTCCACAATTTTTCGAACCATTTTTTCCTGGATGCTAAGCAAGCCGTCATTTTTATCAAGTGTATAAGGATCATTTCTTGTAATTCTTCCAACATTGTTTATGTTATTAATCGAATTAAAGGGACTTAATAACCATTGTGCATCTTCATAAAATGGACAAAATAAAGATAGTTCAACAACTACACCTTGCTTTTTGGCTTCTTTCATAAACGCATTCAAGCGTAAGAAATAATCCGGGTTCCAATTCTCCAGATCAAATTTTTTGCCTTTCTCTGGAGTATTGTCCGTCTCACTCCGTTGAAAGGGACAAATAAATTTATTAGCCATTGGGCCCAGCGTATTTTCCTGGATATTGAATGCACCCGCGGGTTCAAAATACGCACCGGTCATCGTACGTGTCATATTCAATCCATTTCTTCTCAATTCTTTCAGATAAGCTTCAAAATTGAAATCAGGATTCAAAACCGCACCGTAATGTTCGCCAGAAGTTATCAGCACTGTTGGTTTCCTGTTATATTCAAAATAATGTGGGTTAGATTGCAATAACCGGATCGGCCTGTTTTGTGCAGTGCCGTTTAGCACCGAACTCATAAAAACCAGTATGGTTAATATCCGCATTCAATCTTTTTTAATCCTATATTGAAGTTTTCATTGAAGAGTAACGCAGCGCGCAATTCGCTCATTAAAAATAAATTCATCCAATAAATTTATACTTCGAGTAGCCTATTCTATTTTAGTTCTTTTAAAGATCCTTCAAATAATAATTTTATAGTAGGATCTAAAATAATTTTTGACGGTTTCTCTATCATCGGAATTTGAAAAGTAGTAAGTTTCTCTTTTACCGCGATAGATTTTGTAATCATTCCATCCTCCGCTCCACCTATAATTTTCAATTCTAAGGGAAACTGAAATAATGATTCTTGCAATTGCAAAATACTAATCGATAATTTTTTCTTTGCCGGATCATATGAATAAGAAGCTTCTAAATTTGGCTGACCTGCTGTGTATAACCATTGTTTAAAGAAAGAAGATAAATTTAATCCACATACTTCTTCAAAGGTTTTTTGCAAATCTTCGGTGGATGCATTTTTTCCGGCGTATTTCGCATAATAGCTGCGTATTCCTTTCCAGAAGATTGAATCACCCAATTGCGCATGTAACATATGAAGCACCCATCCTCCTTTTTGGTAACTATTTACATTTAGCAGTTCCATATAATCGGTAACCGAAGAATCAACTACTGGCCGCATTTTCTTTTTTGAAAAAGCGATGGTTTGTGCACGATCCTCTATAAGCATTTTTGATGCCGTATCCTCTCCGTGTTGGTAACCCATATATAACACCGTCATATACGTTGCAAACCCCTCACTAAGCCACACATGTGCCCATTCTTTTTCAGTAGTCATATTGCCGAACCACTGATGAGCAATTTCGTGAGCGAATAAAGATTCTGTTTGCCTTGTTCCGGTTACTGAATTTTCATAATAAAAAATAGCACTTGCATTTTCTAAACCGCCAAAACGGGTTTTTGATTGTACATTGGCCAGTTTTTTATACCCATAAGGTCCAATATTATTAATGTAGAATGGAAGAATAGTAGCAGCCTGCGCATAATCAAAAAAGCCTTTGTCCTTTTCTTCCGGGTATACCCAACTGTAAACGGGAATACATTGTACTACATCTGCCAATTGAACAGCAAAATCAGCAACACCTATCACCATTACTTTAGTAGGCAATGGAACTGTTTCCCGGTAATGTGTCAATTTTTTTCCATTACCTAAAGATGTTTCCTCAATTTGAACCCCGTTGGCTACTATCTGGAAATGATCGGGTGCAGTAATCAAAAAGTCTACCGTTGCCTTATCGGATGGATGATCTACACAAGGCAGCCAATTACGGGCGCGATCGGGCCAATGATCGGCAAAAAATACACGGTGATTGTATTTATTGTTGCTGATTAACAGCCCATCTCTGGGTATTCCCTGGTATACCACTTCAATTTCTTTTTCGGTTCCCGGTGGTAGTTTGCCTGAAAAAGTTATTTTTAGTATATCCTTATCATGAATAAATGAGATCGGCTGATTGTTTTCCAATACACCCAATACCGTCATTCCTTTTTTATCGGCTGCAATTTTAATAAGATTCAGCGAAAGTGTATTTGTTTCTTTGATCACTGCAAAACGAATGGTTGCCCGGCCATTTACCTGGTCGCTGCTATCAAACAGGCTAATTGAAAAAGAATAATGAAGTACATCAATCAGTGCGTCTGGCTTTTGAGCAAAGCTTGCTAAATACCATAACATACCTAATGCTACAAGCAACTGATTTTTTTTCATTGGAAATTAATTTAGGGTGAAGTTAGAAATAATCTGGCTTCGAACACTAGATGGGAAAGAATTGTACATGTAGTGCCATTTTTTTATTAGGCGTACGAAGCAAAAAAGAATTCGTTTGTATGAGGCTGCGCCAATCAACCTGTTCGCCTGATCTTACAATTTTTCGAGTAACGCTACCACTTTTTCTCTTCTTAAAATCAGGTATCCCAGCCGGTCATTGCTAATTCCTTCTTTTAACTGGTAGCTGAATTCAAGCTGATCTTCGTTTACAGCGGTTTCAAAATAGCGGAAAGAAATATTCGGATACTGTGTCAGCTCATCTCCTATTTCATATAAAGAGTAGATAAAATAAAAAGAGAATTTTTTATTTTAAACAGTCTCAGAAATTTTTGCAGCGAGTAAAGGCGATCCGTTGCGTTTGAACATGCATTTATTATCTTAGTATAGTAATAGGTCAGGCTCATTGAAAATACCTATCAGCACATCTTTTTCGGATAGCCTTTTTTTAGTTAAATTTGTAAAAAATAAATTCAGTTATGAATGCAGCAACATCATTAGACAAAGAAATTACACACTACCTGCCTCAACTAAATGTGAAGCAGAAAAGAACGGTGTTAACTGTAGTAAAAACTTTTATGGAAGAACAAAATGACTGGTGGTATGAAATTGGCGAAGAACAGCAAAAGGGGATAGATAAAGCATTGCTTGAAATGAAAGCCGGTAAATTAACCCCACATGATGAAGTAATGAAAAAATATAAGAAATGGTTGAAGAAATAGTACTGGAAATACAATGGACGGATAGTGCTAAAATCACCTTTGGAAAAATAGTGGATTACCTGCGGAAGGAATGGACAGAAAAGGAGATAGAAAAATTTGTGAACCGAACGGCAGAAATGTTATCTACTTTAAAACATTATCCAGAGATGTGCCGTTCTTCAACGAAAAAATGTTCGAATTTGCCTGTTGGATAAGCATACCCAATTAATTTATCATTACAAGCCAAGAAAAAAACAGATAGAAGTATTGCTTTTCTGGGGCATGAAACAAGACCCGGCTAAGTTTAAATATTAAAAGAGGCTTCGGAAATGAAAGTAAAGAAATTTATTTTTATAAGTTATCGGTAGGAAGTTAGGACAGAGCAAAAAAATCTTAAAAAATGAACATTGTTTTGTGTAGTTATAGAATTGCTTCTACAATTTCTCCAGCAGCTCTACTACTTTTTCTCTTTTCAAAATCAGGTATCCCAGCCGGTCATTGCTAATTCCTTCTTTTAACTGATAGCTGAATTCAAGCTGATCTTCGTTAACAGCGGTTTCAAAATAGCGGAAAGAAATATTAGGATACTGTGTCAGCTCATCCCCTATTTCATATAAATGAGTAGATAAAATAAAAAGAGAATTTTTTATCTTAATTAAACCCTTTATCACCGTAGTGGAGCATTTCATCGCATCCTGCACATTGGTTCCCTTAAATAGTTCGTCAATCAGCACCAACCATTTACCTCCATCATTTATTTTAAGAATCGTATTCTTTATTCGTTGTACCTCATTGAAAAAATAACTTTCACCTCTGGCAATATTATCTACTACATTAATATTACTGAGCAATCCATCAAAAATAGAAAGTTTCATTTCCGTTGCCGGCACACCCATACCTACATGCGCCAGAAATACAGCACAGCCAACCGCTTTTATAAATGTGCTTTTACCAGCCATATTTGCACCGGTTAAAAAAATAAAATTGCTTTCCTTACTCATGTGTACATCATAGGCCACCGGAGTAGGTAATAATAAATGATACAATTGCTGCGCATCGACTAACGGTTGGTTTCCGCCCACAAATTCTGGAAAACATAAATTAAATTTCTCAGTTGCCACAGCCATCGAATGCCAGGCATCAAATCGTCCAAAAATACTTATAAGTTCTTTGCAGTTGTTTCGGTAATGATCTTTTACATAATTGCCATAATAAATCGTTTCTTTCCAACTAAAGGGTTCTATGGCATTTCGTTTCGCCAATTGTTGAATGACCGGCTTGTTCATGATTTCGCCTATTCTTTTCAAAAAAACACGAATCATTAACGGTGCCTCCTGTACATCGAATAAGGCTGCAAGTTGTTTCAGGCCCCTGAAAAAATCTGCAAAATGGATAAGCGAGTATTTTACCAATGAAAAATCGGGGCTATGAAAAGCCTTATACGTTAATGCATTTACAAAACTCGCGGTTCGGGGCATTCCATCAATATTGCTTTCATAAAATTTTTCAATAACCATCAGGGTACCATTACTGATACAGGATGGCCAATAAGTATTGTTCCTTAAAACAGTTTGAATAATTTGCTGGGTTTCTTCAATTTGCTTTAGATCGCTAAAAGGATTGCTGAAAAAATTAAGCAACCATTCCCGTCCTTCCACAGTTTCGGTAAAATTCAACTTATGAAAAATAGAATATTCTTCTTCATTTTGGAAGATGGAAAGATCGTTATAAGTCGTTTGGTCAATATTCATGCAATCGGAGAATAGAAAATTAAAATGTAAAAAATAAAAAATACATGAATTGATGCCAGCATTTAATTTTTTTGATGTTCATTTTTGCGTGTCATTTTCAATTTGACAGGTTACCTGTTAAATAAAAGGCGATGACCTTTATTAGATTCATCCCACAGCCATTCTCCATAAACTAAATTGCCATTTACAAAAGTATGAGTGATAGATGCGGGAAAAGTAAATCCTTCCAATGGGCTCCAACCACATTTATAAAGAATATTTTTCGAATGTACCGTAGTGGATTCTTTTAAATCAACCAATACTAAATCAGCAAAATAACCTTCGCGGATATATCCTCTATCAGCAAGCTGATAACATTCAGCCACTGCATGGCTCATTTTTTCCACAATTTTTTCGATCGTAATTTTTCCTTTTTGTACATAATGCAGCATTAATAATAAAGGATGCTGCACCAGCGGCAAACCCGCATGTGCTTTTTCATAAAGGCCCTTTCCCGTCACATCGGGTACAAAAGAAGAAAGACTTCCCTCTTCATTGCGGTAAAACCCTTTTTCTTCAAGTGTATGGGGAGCATGGTCGGTAGCAATTACATCCAATCGGTCGTCTAATAATGCCTCCCAAAGTGCCACCCGGTTAGCAGGTGCCTTGATAGCGGGGTTACATTTTATAAGATTGCCTTTCAATGCATAATCTTCTGCTGTAAAATGTAAATGATGCACACACACTTCAGCAGTAATTCGTTTTTGCTTTAAGGGAAGCATATTGGAAAAGAGTTGTAATTCCTTTGCGGTGCTGATATGAAGAATATGCAGTCTGCTATGGTGCTTTTTTGCAAATTGAATAGCGACCAGGGAGGATTCAAAACACGCATTTTCATCTCTAATCAAAGGATGATCTGCAGGAAGAATAACTTCTTTTTCATTTTTGATACGTGCTAAATTTGCTCTGATAATATTTTCATCTTCACAATGGGTGGTTATCAGCAATTCGCTTTCGCCAAATAATTTTTCAAGCGTCAGGTAGTTATCAACCAACAATCCTCCGGTGGAGGAACCCATAAATATTTTTATTCCACAAATTTCATTTTTCCGTTTATTTGTTTTGAGTACCTCCTCCGCATTATCGTTGGAAGTACCCATATAAAAAGAATAATTGGCCAGTGAAACGTTGGAAGCGATCGTGTATTTGTTTTCCAGCAATTCCTGTGTAAATACCGGTGGCATGGTATTTGGCATTTCCATAAACGAAGTAACGCCACCAGCAATAGCGGCTTTTGCTTCTGAATAAATAGTTGCTTTATGAGTAAGGCCAGGTTCGCGAAAATGAACCTGGTCGTCAATAACCCCCGGCAATAAATGTTTCCCTTCGCCATTGATTTCGGTTACTGACCCGATGATTTGAATAGAGTCTGCTATTTTTTCAATCCGTCCGTTCGCAATAAGTACATCTTGTGGCCTTGAATAACCCTCATTGACCACGGTACTATTTTTAATCAAGTATCTTCGCATAATTGATAATATTAAAAAATCTAATTTCCCTGCATGCAATTTATTGTAAAAAATCTGTTGAGAATCGTTTTACTAATGGTTCCTTCTGCATTGACGGCGCAATCGACCTTCCTGCCGCAGGGTCATAAACATCAGCAATTGCTCGATCGGCTCGATATTAAATTACAAAGCAATTCAGATCTAAATATTTTATCTGTTAAGCCAATCACCCGTCGATATGCGGTTCGAATTGGTGAATGGGCCGATTCAATACAAAAAACCAACGGGCAATTACTAACTGCAGTTGATCAATACAATTTACGGAGCCTTTTAATGAATAACAGCGAGTGGGTAACGGGAGATAAGGCTGATTTTTTGAGCAGGAAAACTTTTTGGAACACATTCTACAAAACAAAGGCCAACCTGGTTGAAGTAAATTCCCCTGATTTTTTCCTGGCATTGAATCCTGTTTTTCAAGGAAGCCTTTCTAAAGAAGGGAATAACAATGAACGTGTTTTTCAAAACACCAAGGGCCTAACCTTTCGGGGTTTGATTGCAAAACGCATCGGCTTCGCCGCTTACCTGACCGATAACCAGGAAAGAGGACCAAGATTTCTTCAGCAGCGTGTAGATTCGTTTGATGCAGTACCGGGTGTGGGATTCTATAAATCATTTAAGAAAACAGCCACTGATTATTTTGATGGACGAGGTTCCATTCATTTCAACGCAACAAAATACCTCGATTTTCAATTTGGTTATGATAAAAATTTTATTGGCAATGGATACCGAAGTTTGTTTTTAAGTGATTACGGAAACAGTTATCTGTTTCTAAAAATTAATACACGCATTTGGAAACTAAATTACCTGAACCTTTTTATGGAATTGAATCCACGTTACTTGAAAGGTGGTGGTGACCGGTTGCTGGATAAAAAATATGCGGCTATTCATCATCTTAGTTTCAACGCGGCGAAATGGCTAAATGTTGGCGTTTTTGAAGCGGTGGTTTTTGGAAGGAAAAATAAATTTGACTTTACTTATTTAAACCCGATTATGTTTTTGCGGGTAGCTGAGCAACAAAATGGAAGTGCCGATAATGCATTGGTAGGTTTTGATTTTAAAGCAAACATTGCTAAACGGGCACAGGTGTATGGTCAACTTTTGCTGGATGAATTTTTTCTTAAAGAAATTAGGGCCGCTAATGGTTGGTGGGCCAATAAATATGGATTGCAATTGGGAGGGAAATATATTGATGTTTTTTCTATCAAAAATTTAGATATACAGGGGGAGATTAATTTAGTGAGGCCCTTTACCTATTCGCATAGCGATTCCGTTTCTAATTATTCGCATTTTAATCAGCCGCTTGCACATCCGTTGGGAGCAAATTTTTCTGAATTGATAGGAATTGTACGGTACCAGCCTTTTCCAAAATGGACAGGTTCTGTCCGAATTATATATTGGAAACAAGGCGTGGATTCTGCCGGTTTGAATACTAATTTTGGCAGTAATATTTTTAATTTGAATTCGAATCGCCCCGCAGGTGACTATGGCTATGAAATTGGTTCAGGTATTCAAACAAAAGGAGTGAACACTCAATTACTTATTTCCTACGAATGGAAAGAAAACCTGTACATTGAAATGGCAGGTACTTTCCGAAAGCAAAGTAAACCTGCAGGGAGCATTGCGATACCGAATGCCACGATGTTTACTGCAGGGTTGCGATTAAATATGTTTCGACGGGAATATGATTATTAACTAAAAGAAACTGACCAATCCTCATGTTCCTACCCTGTAACAGAGGAACAATTTAAATTTGACCAACAAAATATTTTTATGAGAAATTTTTTACTCCTGATAAGTTTTTTTTATTCTTTGGGATTGGTTGCCCAACAAAAAAAAACAACTGCTCCAAAAAAAGATTTAACACTGGACGCAATATGGAATGGCTATTTTGATGAGCGTAACCTTCGCGTACACCTGATGAATACTGGAGATTCGATTGCACTAATATATATTAATCCTAACACCAACGAACAGTCGATCCAAACAGCGGGATTTGCTTTTCCAAAATTATTCGAACCCATTTTTTCTAACCAGGTGAGATCAGATAAAGATTCGTTACCAGTAACTTTTACTTTTTTTGAAGACTTTGCCTTTTCGCCGGATGATAAACAGATTCTCATTCAAACACAAATTGAGCCACTCTTTTACTCTTCAACCAAAGAAGCTAATTACATATGGGACCGGGTAAGTAAAACACTTAAGCCAGTTTCTTCGGATGGTAAACAGAGTTATGTAAGTTTTTCTCCCGATAGTAAACGTATTGCTTTTATACGGGAAGGAAATTTATATTTAAAAGATCTATCGAATGATCATGTTACGCCTGTTACCATGGATGGAAATATGAGTCGTACCATTTACGGAATGGCGGATGCTCTTTATGAAAACGGTTTTGGTATGCAGCAGGGATACGCCTGGAGCCCCGATGGAGAATCCATTGCGTTTTTGCGATTTAACGAATCGGTGGTTCGTGAGTACCCGGTTACCACGTATGATGGGAGAAACTATCCTGACATCTTTAACCAACGCTATCCAAAAGCAGGTGAGGCGATACCCGATGTCCAGGTATACATTTATAATATCGCGAACAAAGTGCTTACAAAAGCCGATGTAGGTGTTAATCCAAACCAATATATTGTTGGAATAAAATGGCAAAATGATGCGGCTGCCTTATGGATACAGCGGCTTAGTCGTATGCAAACACAATTAGACGTGTTAAAAATAAATGTACGTAATGGTTCGGCCAGAAAAGTATTTGAAGAAACAGCTACCGACTATGTAAAAGTATTTCCAAACAATTTTTATTTCCTGAATACACGTAGTTCGCTATTATGGTTAAGCGAAAAAGATGGTTATTGCAACATATATGAGGTAGCTCTTAACAATGGAACCATGAAGCAACTTTCGAAAGGAAACAATGAAGTTGTAAGCCTGCAGGGCGTGGATGAAGAAAATGGAGAAATTTATTTTACGGCTAATGAAGGAAATGGCCTGCAGCAATATTTATATAAAATGAATATGGATGGATCAGGGCGAAAACAATTATCAAAAGGAGAAGGGTTTCATATGCCCCTGGTATCCAGCAATCATAAATATTTTCTTGACCAATACTCTTCCTTAAATACGCTTTCCTCGATCAGTTTATTTAATACAACCGGAAGAAATTTATTGGATTCGACACTCATCAGTAGTGTTAATACACGCGAACGATTGAATGAATATAAGGTACAGTCAATGGAATCTTTTACTATAAATAATGCCAATGGAAATAACATGAATGGCTGGGTGGTTCGTCCTTTTGAAAATGCAGATAATAAACCCTTACCCTTACTAATCTATGCGTATGGCGGTAATACACATCAGGAAGTAAGAAATCAATGGATGGATAAAATGGGTTTAACAATGCGGTATCTCGCTAACCAGGGATATATTGTTGCCTGTGTTGATCCATCCGGAACACCGGGACAGGGCGCCGCTTTTCGAAAACAATCGTATAAAAAATTAGGAGATATTGAACTGGCAGATATCCGGCTCGCAAAAAATTACCTGGTTCGTACGTATCGGGTAGATACTGCTAATACAGCAATTATGGGTTGGAGTTATGGAGGCTATCTGAGTGCATTGGCAGCAACAAAATATTATGGATTATTTAAATCAGCCATTTCCATTGCTCCGGTGACCAATTGGCGGTTCTATTCAAATATTTATACAGAAAGACAACTTACACTTCCGGCGGAAAATGCAGATGGCTACAAAAAATCATCCCCTATTTCTTATGTAAACAACTATAAGGATGGTTTATTATTGATTCATGGAACTGCCGACGATAATGTTCATTTTCAAAATTCAATGGAATTTAGCAGGGAACTCATAAAGGCGAACAAACAGTTTCAGCAGTATTTTTTTCCGGATTACGAACACAACATCAGCGATGGAGGCGTTGAGAATGTAGCAAGGATAAACCTCTTCACGAAAATCAGCATCTTTTTAAAGGAACAGTTTGCTAATAAAGAAGAAGTGAAAGCTGTTACAACAAAAAATAAAAAGAAATAAGTGTTTGGTTCTTTATTTAGTATTCAGAATTGCTTGTTCATCATTAATATTATTCTTAGCGGTTGATGGCAAACTCTGTTTGCCACAATTGCAATCGCAGCCTTTGGGTTTAAGCATTTCAACTTCTTTAAGGTCTTTTACCACTTTTCGAAGTGAATCTGCTTTTTTTGTACCTGCTACCAATAGACTAAGACCATCGAACGACAAAGAATTCATTTTTTTATTGAATACTTCCTTTTCAATGAAAGCAAGCTCTATTTCAATTGACTGCTTTCTACTGGTAATGAATTGTTGTTCAGAAAAAACAATCTTATCCTCATAGTCCCCTATTGCAATTATATATGCCTTTGTTTCAGAAGGCAACGGTATAGATCCGTCTTTTTCATAAAACCCATAAGTAGTTTTCTGATTGGTAAGCAATCCCCCTGGCAATAATGCTTTTAAAGAAGGAATGATTAAATATAAATTTGCCCGCTCTGAATATTGACCTTTCATGGATACTGTTAAATTACTAGGAATACAATGAGTCTCTTCTTTTAGTAATATATCAATATTGTACCAACCAAATGATTCAATGGTAAATTGGTAATACAAGGATTTAAATGTTAATGGCTCTACCAAGGCGGGCGCACTAATAACTGGAGAGGTAGTTGGTAAAATTACAAAAGATTCTCTTTTTTCAATTACCATAGGAACACTATCTTTTTCAAGTTGTGTTCGAATTCCCTGTAAACTGTCTTTTATTCTTTCGTACTTACGGCAACTATCGATGCATTCATCTAAATAATTTACTGGTATTGGCAAATTATTCAGTTCAGATTCGTTTTCAATATAGCCATATAAATTGTCAAGTTCTTTATCTGAAAAGGGCTCAAACAAATTCATCACTGATGGAGACCAACATGTAATTTCCCGGTAATACTTACTTTTTGAGTACACTTTATTCCAATTACGTGTAAATTCATATAAATAATTATGCCCTTCCTTTTTAGCAATCATCTTACTTCGTTTAACCATATGTGCAAGGTTCGGGGCGGTAAGGTCACGTCCAATAGCATGACAGGAAGCACAATTAGAAATAAACAATTGTTTACCTTTCTCTAACTCCTTTAGTTGCGGATTTTCAGGTAGATCTTCCGGGTTGGTCCAGTTAATTTTTTTGTTATTCAATTGTTCGCCTTTGTACAGTTTCATTTTTGCATCTAACTTTTCCCCCGGAATAGCTATTGAAATTTTTTTCTTAAAAGTTACTATGTTTTCGTTAACGGCATTGATATAAATCATACCCCCGCTGCTCAAGGGTTGGCCATTCGTTTGGGTAGTTAACCCGGCTCGGAAAATATCTTCCATATTCTAAGCC
>JBJXDV010000015.1:0-19831 GCA_046153465.1 Chitinophagaceae bacterium | reverse complement strand
TACCTTGTGCCCCACCGATGAATGATAAAATGATTAAGGGAGATTATGAATATGAAACCGGCCTTCAAATAATAAATTGTTTTAAAGATAAGCAACTGAATTATGAAGAAGTAGAAATGATGTTGGTGGGTAGCCATGCGCCGTTTACCTGGGGAATCGATGGCAACAAAGCGGTTTATAATGCAGCCGTTTTGGAACAAATTGCACATATGGCATGGATAACCGAACAATTGAATCCGGATATATCAAAATTAAAAAAAGCCTTACGTAAAAAACATTTCGAACGAAAACATGGGCCCGATAGTTATTATGGGCAGTAAAAAGAGTTGTTGCGGCAGTCTGTTATAGCTGTTTCATCAACGTTCGTATTAAGTACAATGGAAACACAGATACAACAGATTGAACTGATAAAACTGATTTGATACCTGTATATCCGTTACATCTGTTCCATCCATGTTACTATCAAATTCAAAGGGAACACGGATACAACTGATTCAACCGATAAAACTGATTTGATCCCGTATATCCGTTACATCTGTTCCATTCATGTTACTATCAAATACAAAGGGAACGCGGATATAACTGATTGAACCGATAAAACTGATTTGATCCGTACCTATCCGTTGTATCCGTTCCATCAGTGTTCCTATCAACTAAAATGAGTGAGCGGATATAACCGATTGAACCGATAAAACTGATTTGATCCCGGGTTTAGATTTAATAAATTAATCAGCATGGAGCTATTACATAAGGATGTGACAGATAAAATACTTAGAGCGTTTTACAATGTATATACTATTTTAGGTTATGGATTTCTTGAAAAAGTATATGAAAACGCACTATTAATTGAATTGCCAAAGCAGGGTTTAAATGCTGTGAAGCAGGTTCCTATAAAAGTATACTATGATGCCTATCAGGTAGGAGATTATTACGCCGACCTAGTTGTAAACAATATTATAATAATTGAATTAAAAGCTGCGGAGGCAATTATTGATGAGCATGAGCATCAGCTTTTAAATTACTTGAAAGCTACAGATAAGGAAGTTGGACTTTTACTAAACTTTGGCAAAAAACCAGAGTTTAAAAGAAAAATTTTTGAAAACAAATATAAAGAGCTAAGATAACATTAATTGGTGTCTAACGGTTCCATCAGCGTTCTTATCAAATTCAAAGGGAACACGGATACAACTGATTGAACTGATTTAATCCGTATCTATCCGTTGCATCCGTTCCATCACTGTTCCTATCAATTAATAGGAGAACACGGATATAACTGATTGAACTGATTTAATCCGTAACTATCCGTTGCATCCGTTCCATCAGTGTTCCTATAAACTAAAATAGGAACGCGGATATATCTGATTAAGCCGATAAAACTGATTTGAGCCGTACCCATTTGATTCATCAATGCTACCATTCACTTAAAACAACTATATATGATTTTGCCTGATTTGAAAAAATTTGAAATTTGGTTTATCACCGGCAGTCAGCACCTCTATGGTGAAGAAACCCTTCGCCAGGTGGCTTCTCATTCAAAAAAGATTTCGGATGCTTTAAATAAATCGAAGCATATCCCTGTACAGATAAAATATAAATCCGTTGTAAAAACGCCTGAAGAAATTTACAATATTATTGTTGATGCAAACACCACAAAAAATTGTATTGGTATTATTACCTGGATGCATACTTTCTCTCCGGCCAAAATGTGGATTAACGGATTAAAGATTTTGCAAAAACCACTTTGTCATTTACATACCCAATTTAATCGTGATATACCCTGGAGCACTATCGATATGGATTTTATGAACCTCAATCAAAGTGCGCATGGTGACCGTGAATTTGGATATATCATGAGCCGTATGCGTTTGCAACGTAAAGTAGTGGTAGGCCATTGGGAAGATCCAACTATTCAGGAAAAAATAAATACCTGGAGCCGCGCCGCAGCTGGCTGGCACGATATGCAACAGGCAAAATTTGTTCGCTTCGGAGATAATATGCGACAGGTAGCAGTAACCGAAGGTGATAAAGTAGAAGCACAGTTAAAATTTGGTTATAGCGTAAACACATATGGCATCGGCGATCTTGCTGCATCCATCAACCGAATTACCACAAAAGCTATTGATGGATTAGCTGATACTTATGCAAAAGCATATATACTAAGTGCATCTTTAAAAAAAGGAGGCAATCAGCATCAATCCTTACGCGCTGCAGCAAAAATTGAATTGGGTATTCGTTCATTTCTTAAAGCCGGAGACTTTAAAGGATATACAGATACATTTGAAGATTTACATGGCCTCTTGCAATTACCCGGCATCGCCACGCAGCGTTTGATGGAAGATGGATATGGATTTGGAGCTGAAGGCGATTGGAAGACTGCTGCATTAGTAAGAGCTATGAAAGTAATGGGCAGTGGACTACCAGGCGGAAATTCATTTATGGAAGATTATACTTATCATTTTGAACCAAAGAACAATTTAGTATTAGGCTCACATATGCTGGAAATATGCCCAAGTATTGCCGCTTCAAAGCCAAGCTGCGAAATCCATCCGCTCGGAATTGGTGGAAAAGCAGATCCCGTAAGATTAGTATTTAATGTAAAAAGGGGTTCAGCGTTGAATGCATCGATGGTTGATATGGGGAATCGTTTTCGTTTATTGGTAAACGAGGTAGAAGCTGTAAAACCCGCCAAAGCACTTCCAAAACTTCCAGTGGCAAGAGTGTTGTGGAAACCCATGCCGGATATGGAAACAGGTTGTGCTTCGTGGATTTTGGCGGGTGGCGCACATCATACAGTGTATAGTCAAAACCTAACAGCCGCGCATCTGCAAGATTTTGCTGAAATGGCTGGCATTGAAATGGTATTGATTGGAAAAGAAACCACGTTGCCTTCTCTTAAAAATGAATTGAGATGGAATGACATAACCTATAAATAGATTAACAAAAAAGGCCTTATATTTAAAAACCAAAACTGCCATTATGAAAGGATTAGCCTCGATTGATTACATTGTTTTCTTAATTTATTTTATAGTTGTTGCCACCTATGGTTACTGGATTTACCAACGCAAGAAGAAAGCAACGATGGATACGCACGATTTTTTCCTGGCAGAAGGTTCACTAACCTGGTGGGCCATCGGAGCGTCGCTCATTGCTTCGAATATAAGTGCCGAACAATTTATTGGTATGAGTGGAGAAGGGTTTTTTGTAGGTATTGCCGTTGCCGCCTACGAATGGATTGCCGCAGTTGCCCTGGTTATCATTGCTATCTGGTTTATACCAATTTATTTAAAGAATAAAATTTATACGATGCCGCAGTTTTTAAAACAGCGGTACAATGAAACAGTTTCTTTAATTATGGCGATCTTCTGGCTATTCTTATATGTATTTGTAAATTTTACCTCGATCCTGTACCTGGGTTCTGTGGCTATTGATCAACTATTAGGCGGTGGCCCCGATCAAAAATATCTACATCTTGTAATGATTGTATTAATGGCCATGGCTCTATTAATTACATTGGGTGGAATGAAAGTAATTGGTTACACCGATGTAATACAGGTGGCAGTATTAATTATCGGCGGCCTCGCAACTATTTATTTAGCGCTACAAATTGTAGACGAAAGAATTAATGGCGTTGCCCACGGAAGTGTAATTGATGGTTTTAAAACATTACTGGGTCAGGCACCCGAACATTTTCATATGATTTTGCCCAAACCTACCGTTACCACCTCCACGATAAATATGCCGGAAAACCTGGATATTCAAAAGTATGTGGTACTGCCGGGGATTGCTATGTATTTTGCCGGACAATGGATCGTTAACCTCAACTATTGGGGTTGTAATCAGTATATCACGCAACGAGCCTTAGGTGCAAATTTAGAAACGGCACGCAAAGGAATTTTATTTGCCGGTTTTATGAAAATAATGATGCCTTTAATTGTGATGTTACCCGGTATTGCTGCTTATGTATTATACAAGAATAATCAATTACCAGGTTTTGAAGGAGGAAAAGATGGAGCTTATTCTGCAATCCTTGCTTTTTTACCAGCAGGATTAAAAGGATTGGCAGTTGCTGCACTTACTGCTGCTATTGTTGCATCGTTGGCAGGAAAAGCGAATAGTATTTCAACCATTTTTACATTGGATATCTACAAAAAATATATCAATAAAAATTCGGATGAAAAGAAAATGGTATGGACAGGCAGATTAACTGTTTTGATTTCAATGATCATTGCCATCCTATTTACCTGGAAAGATTTATTGGGAATTGGCGGAGAAGGCGGCTTTACCTTTATTCAAAAGTATACAGGCTTTATCAGCCCCGGTGTATTTGCCATGTTTATTCTTGGTTTCTTTTGGAAACGTACCACAGGAACTGCAGCAGTGGTTGGACTGATACTCGGTTTTGTATTAGCTATATTCTTTAATAACTATGCCGTTGATTTATTTGGAAAAGATACATGGATGTATACTGCTTATCAATATGAAAAAATCGAGAAAGGAATTACTAAAACAGTAATTGAAATTCCATTTTTATTAAACATGGGCTGGTCGTTCTTCTTAACTGTATTGGCAATGGTTGGTATCAGTCTTGCAGGACCGAAAATTAATCCTAAGGGTCTTGAAATAGACAGCAGCATGTTTAAATTGAAACCTTCTACTATTGCGCTGGTAGTAGTTACCTTGCTTATCATAACGCTGATCTATGTTCGTTTCTGGTAAATAGACAAAAATTTATGTACTTAAAAGACCGTTGCTGTTCAACGGTCTTTTAAATTTGACAGGTCAGCCTATTGATCAAACAGTACTTATCAGGTTAACTATTTGTTCGATTGAAACAAGCAGAGGATTTCCATGCCGCTGATATCATCAAAATTAATTGACTTGAAATAGCTCTCCTACAATTCAAATAGTTATATATTTTCCGGAAATAATAACCATTTATATTCGTTAATGTACTCATTGAAACTATCAAATCGCTATGAACCAAAGAGGAATCTGCTTGCTATTAGTATCCCTACTATCTACTGGATTATTCGCACAGGTAAATGTTGCAATATCCAGTAATGCGCCAAGCAAAACAACACCTTCAGTAACTCGCATTAACAGCAGTGGCAATTCGGGTATACTTCGTAATTTCTTGATTACTGATCCAACCTATTGTTCCGGAGTAATTGAGGGCCCCGACGGAAAATTGTATGGCACATCGAAAAATGGAGGTATAAATTATAATGGCCTAGTATTTTCTTGTGAAGCCGACGGAAGCAATTTTACCGTTATTTATAATACCTCAAGTACCCAATCAATCGGCGATGCTATTCCAGCTTTCGGGCCAGATGGCAAGCTTTATATTAATATATCCAATAACCTTTATCGAATAGAACCAAATGGATCTGGTGCTACCTATCTGTCAGCATTACCTGAACAGGGGGCGGAGTTGGCTATCGACAATGCTGGCTGGGTATATGGTAATGGCTTTAATGGCACCCAATGGATACTTTACCGAATCAACAGTAATGGCTCGGGATACCAGGTGCTGCATACGTTCAATGGTGGTGTTGATGGAAATTTTACATCGAATAATTCAATTTGTATTACCCCAACTGGAAGACTATTCGGTACATGCAGTAACGGCGGCACTGGTAGTGGAACCCTATTCAGTCTTAAACCCGATGGATCTGATTTCATAGTTCATGTTACGTTGGGAGGACTCGGAAACGGAGTTGAACCGATAAGATATGGTGCACCCACCCATCGTAATGGAAAAATATTTTTTGCTACGCGTTTTGGTGGCGCCAGTGACTTAGGCAGACTTTTATCGTTTGACACAACAACGCAGGTTTTAACGCCCATTTTTGATTTTGGTGTCACGGGAGTTCGGCCAAATACAAATCCAAAAAATGCCAATGGCAAACTGGTAGGTTTAAACCTAACTGGTTTGTATAGCATTAATGAAGATGGCACCAACTATCAACAATTAAATAATAATCCAGGAGGTAAACAGAATATTTATGGCCAGGAATTGCTATACTCAACATCAACCAATCAATTATATTATATCGTTGATGGTGGCGCATATAAGAATGGATTCTTATCGAAGGTTGATGCCACCAGCTTAGCAACATTTAATATACACGATTTTGGAAACGTACCAGGTGGATACAATCCAAGTGGAGTTTTCAAAGCCCCTGATGGCTTACTTTATGGTATAGCGCAAAATGGTGGAACTGTTGGAGGAGGAACGATTTTTAAAATGAATCCCAACGGTTCTGGTTTTCAAACGATTTATGATTTTACCGGGGCAGATGGACAGGCCCCCATCGGTCAACTCTTGTATGCATCTGATGGAAGACTATATGGCATGTGTAGTAAAAGTGGCGTATTGGGTGCCAGTAATAACCGAACAATTTTTGGAATTAACACAGACGGCTCCAATTATTCAGTACTACATATTTTTACAACAGCGGTTACAGATGGCCGTGCAATTCCGGAATTGGCGGAAGGTTCCGGTGGAAATCTGTTTGGCGCAACAGGGCCGAGTTTTGACGTTTCCGATGAACCATCTATACTATTCAGAATAAATAAAAACGGCTCTGGTTACACCGTTTTGAAATCATTTAATGTGAGTGGAATTGAAGGAAAAATCATCAGAAAAGGGCTTACGTATTATAATGGCTTTTTATATGGTGTTAGCGGGTTGGGTGGCCCAAACAATGGCGGAACTGTATTCAGGATAAATGAAAATGGCACCGGTTTTTCAGTAATAAAACATTTTGGATTATTTACCAGCACCGATGGACAGATTGTACTAGGTGGTCTGACCCTTGCGTCAAATAATAAATTATATGGTATGGTCGGATTAGGTGGTGCAAATTTTAGAGGGTTTGTTTTTACGATTAATCCAGCCACACTCGCTTTTCAGGATATTTATGATTTTAATTCAACAGAAGGTTCTTCCATTGAAGATTGTAAGTTTATACAGGCAAGTGATGGGAAATTATATAAACTCAGGAACCAGGGGTTATTTGGTATTGATTTAAATGGCGCAAACCGAAGCTTTGTTGCAATGGCGCCTTACAGTTTGTATTTTAATGAAATAGGAGTCTCGTACTTAACAGAGATACCCCTATCTGTGTTGCCGGTGACCCTGACAAATTTCTCTGCAGTCAAAAACAATTATTCGGTTAGTCTTAGCTGGGAAACCGGCCAGGAAGTTAATACCAAAAAATTTATTGTTGAAAGAAGTGTATCAGGCAATCAGTTTGATTCGCTATTAACTATTGAGGCGAAGGGAACGTGGGCTTTCAAAATAAATTATAAGGCAAATGACCCCAACCCTCTTGAAGGGAATAATTATTATCGATTAAAAATAGTTGATAAGGATGGTAAAACTGCCTATAGCCCTGTACGATTGATACAGTTTGTGCCGATACATAAAATACAATTATATCCCAACCCGGCAAGTCAAAAACTTACTATAACGCATACAATTATTTCAAAAGAATTGGTGCTTACCATTACAGATATTTCTGGAAGAACAGTACAACAATCCAATATCAAAAATACTCCTACACTTGTGATAGATATACAGAGATTAGCGCGAGGTATTTATACACTAGCACTTCAAGGTGAGCAAGCAATTTATAACACTACTTTTATTAAGAATTAAACAATACAGAAGTATCGGCCAAACGATAATTCTGTATTGCGCAACGCACGTTAGAATATTGTTTAAACTCATCGGCCCGATGCATGGAAGTAATAACTACGGCCTGCATCCCAGCGTTCAATGCGCACTCCACTCCTTTCGGCGCATCTTCAAAAACGATACAATTCTTTGGAGATACTCCTAATAATTTAGCGCAAGACAAATAGGTTTCCGGATCAGGCTTACTTCGGTGTACGTCGTCGGCACTTACAATTGCATCAAAGTAATGGCGAATATTTAATCCATCCAGTACAAAATCTATATTGAATAAAATGGCTGCTGAACCGATAGCCATTTTTATTTTTTGTTGAGTAGCTTTTTCTAAAAATTCCGGCAATCCATCAATTAGCCGAAGATGGGGTGCAAACTCTTTTTGATATTGAATTTCTTTTTCGATACTCATCTTATTTTTTTCTGCCTCAGAAAAACGCCCTGGGAAAATCCGTTCCAATATTTCATGATTTTTCCCATAACATTCCTGCTTTGTTCTTTCCAAACTAAAAGCAGCACCGAGTTCATTAAAAATACGATGCCATGCATTGATATGATAGCTCATATCATCAACCATAGTACCGTTTAAATCAAAAAGAAAAGCCCGATCATTCATGCTTATATTGTTTTTTCTAAACTTTTACCTAAAGTAAGATCATCGAAGAAAACGGGAGGCGGTTTGTTAAAATTTACAAAGCGATCCCAATTGTCGTTTATCCGACCGAATCTACGTCTTAAAATAAAATAAATTTGGGATGGAAAATTTATTGACGAACGATGTTTTTTGGAAAGGCTCACGAATCAACGGTGCTTTGCTTCATTATTTCTGCCAACTATTTTACAAACACTTTATAAATTAATTAATAAACGAATTCTCTTCAACCACCCATGAATAAAAATATTATCCTACTGGTATTTACCCTCGGCGCAC
Source organism: Chitinophagaceae bacterium (assembly GCA_046153465.1). Lineage (GTDB taxonomy): Bacteria > Bacteroidota > Bacteroidia > Chitinophagales > Chitinophagaceae > Endoryza. The sequence goes on along the minus strand of JBJXDV010000015.1, from coordinate 11,207 downwards.
TCGCTGCTTGTTCCAAAAAAACGCCCGACACCCCGATGACCACCGTACCGGAACGGCTGGAGATGTTGCCGGCTACTAATAGTGTAGAAGTTGGGGCAACAACACAATTTACGCTCAAATTTTTTAATACATTGGGGCAACCGGCTTCGCTACCCCCGGCAATTACATGGACGACTGCCGATAATTCGATTGCAACAGTAAACCAACAGGGAATAGCAACCGGAGTTGGCCCGGGCCAAACAGCTGTTAAAGCAACCTATAATACTATTTCAGCCACTGCCTTATTAACCGTTGTTACCAACAATACGCAGTTAGCATCGGTAATGATAATGCCGGCAGATTCCGTTGAGTTGAAGCTCAATGAAATGGTTACACTAACCGCTATTGGCAAAAATAATATGGGAAACCCAATCAGTGGTCTTAGTTTTTCGTGGATGAGTAATAGTGTTTCCAATGTAGAAATTAGTATAGGAGGAGTAGCTACCGCAAAAGCATATGGAACGTCTATTATTTCCGCAACAGCTTTAGGAATACAAAGCGCACCGGTAATGGCACAGGTAATTCGCAAAGGAAATTTTTCTGGTAGTGGAAGTACCGGAATGGCAAAATTAAAAATTGAAAACAGTTTATTAAAGCTTCAAACCTCCGGTAATTTTAGCGTGATGACAGGGCCTCCCGATCTGCGTATATATCTTGGCAATAATGATAACGATATTAATGGAGCTGTTGAAGTAGCAAGCCTTACTCAACGTAGTGGGGCACAAAGCTGGAATGTGGCATTACCAACTACAATTACTCAATATCGTTATGTAATTGTCTGGTGCAAGCAATTTGGCGGCACTTATGGTGTAGCTGATTTGGGAAATTAATGCTTGCTTTAAAGGTTTTGGATTAAGAAAGTGATTAATGGCCTATACGCCAGCGACTTTTTACGAAATAACACAAGTAGTTTTATAATAGGGCAGCTTTTTCAATAGCGCTTATATCTGCTATTTCTATTTGTTTGCGACTGATTTTAATAAGGCCTTCTAACTCTAGCAAGTTTAAAGTTACTGTTACTGTTTGACGGCTGCTTCCAATAAGGCGGGCAATATCATCGTGTGTCAAGAAATTATCAATGAGAAAATGATTATCGGTACTGCATTCTTTATTAGAGTGAATCAGTTCTTTAAAAAAACGGAGCAGTCTTGTTTTCACATCTGTATTCAGCATATTCATCAATCGATTTTCGACTCTCCTTAGTTTGTTGCCTACCTGCCTGCTAAACGCGATGGCAATTTGATGATTATTATTTAAGATGTGCTGAAAATTTTCGATCGTAAAAGCGCAAAGGCTAACATTCGATTTATGTACCTGCGCAAATTCTCCGTTTAAATTATTTCGTTCTAAGGTAAATTGCCCGAATATTTCACCTTTCTGGATAATTTCTTTAATAATTTCATTACCGTTATTATCGATATATCCGATCTTAATAAATCCCTCTTTAATAAAGAATAGTTTATTAAGGAACTGTGATTCAAAATAAATATAATCACCTTTTTTTGCTTCGATAAAATTATGCACCAAATCAAGTTCTTGAAATTCCTGCTCGGTTAAGTGAGCAAATAAATCATAATTGCGAATGACTAACATCCGTGAATCAATATCGTGATTGATAGTAATTTTTGTTTGGGCAGACATTATAAAATAGTTAGAAAATATCCGGGTGAATAATTGTTTGAACGATCATTCAGCTTTGTAGCAATATATCAATTATTCGGCAGTATTCAATTGTTTGTTAAGCAAGGTCGATGGCGCTACGCCAAATTCTGCAGGTAATTTTATTGGTGAAACCTGCATTATTCCAATTTTTATGAGGGCCATATGGTGAATAGTATGATCCAGCAAATAAAGTAACTCACGGTGTAGATTAGAATTAACCATTTCTGCAGCCTTTCTATTTTTTGTATAACGTGTTTCCAATACAATTTTCTTATCCGGCTTATTAATATTTGTATTTGCGAGATATAATTGCTTTTTTACAAAGTCTCTGTCGGTTTCAAGAATAGTATTCCGCTCCCTTTCTGCGTAATTTACAAGCCCGGTTTCATATCCTCTATCCAGGCAATGAAACATATCAATAACATGTCTTACGTGCTGACCGATGGTAGCACTTGAAAATACGGGCAAAGGTCTTGAATACATTTCATCATCTAACGCGTTCACCGCATTTGCAAGCATTACAAGTGAATCGTGTATGGATATTTGAACGAAAGTCATATTTCAAATTTATTTTTTAGCGGCAAAAACGGCAAGGGAAACAGTTAGATTATCTCCCAACGATATACTGTTACCGCCTACTCCAAAATCTCTACGGTTTATTTTAAAATTTCCTTCAAACAGGTATCCCCCATCTTTGGGTGTTGCAGTAAAAGGAAACGACACAGCTTTCTTAACTCCTTTAATCGTTAAATCACAAAATAAAAACAATGTACCCTGCTTAGTGCTCGGTGTAATTTTTGTGGACTTAATAATAATTCTTGGAAAGTTAGCAACATCAAAATACTCGGCTTTGCGCAAATGATTATCTCTGGAATCTATATCCGTATCAATTGTGTTTGCGTCTATACTCATATCAAATGAACAAACTGTAAGATTAGCAGGGTCAAATACAATTACACCTTGTAGTCCCTTAAAGTCTCCCCCCGTACCCACTCCAAAATTTTTAATACTAAATTTTATTTTTGATTGAATATCTATTGGAGAATAAGACTGAGCAATCACTGCAAAAAAAGATAAACCAAAATATAGAACAGTTACTAACTTTTTCATACTTAATAATTAATCAGACATGTATTAAAAATGGTAAGATATACCTATGTTGAATAAACTTGCTTTATTTCTGAACCGGTCATTTTTTTCTGGAACTGTTTGCACTTTAGAAGTGGTGGTTAACTCTGTAAAAAAATATTCATACGCTGCTTTCACACCAATATGCGAATTAATTTTGTATCGAATGTAAAATTCGGAATTAATTGAACCACGGTCGTTGTTTCCAACAAGTAACAGGTTAAAGCCAGTTGGTTTTGCTTTCGTATTGATGGTAGAACCATTCCCGATAAAAGTAGGAGAGCCCTCTGGCCCGAAAGAGAAACCCACTACATCAATATTGAAACCAGCCTGCAATTTAGAAGAAAAATTATAGCCAAGGTTAATAAGCGCATTCATTGAATATATTCCTGGATTGGCTCCTAACAGCGTATCCGTTTTACTTTCCTCAGCAGCAAGATTTGCCGGAGCAGATAAAAAATTTATTTTTTTACCGTAATAAACATTAAACCTGGCCCCCGTTCCAATAAATAATTTGTTTCGTTTGCCGAACTTCCAATTATAAAAATACCCAGCGCTAATACTTCCCTGGGAGGAACTACCAAAACCAACACTCAGATCGGCAAACTGTTCTGATTTTTTAGTCTTTTGTGCTGATGCTCCAATTACTATCATCAGCATTATTAGCAGCATTCCTGGTTGCTTTTTCATTGTTAGAAAGTTTTGATGTTATCTACTATTGCATTAATCGAATTTAATGATGCAGAACCCCTATTTGGATAAAATTAATAAGGGCACCATAAAAATATTTCCAACCACACGAATAATTGGTCATATAGGCGACCAGAATTTATCTTGCCATTTTTTTAACAAATAGGCGCTAATAAACTAACTGTCGCTCAGCCGACAAAGAAGTACAAAAACTCCCACTTATTTTCGATTTACTCTACGAGAGTTTTTATGAGATTACTTCAGACAACATTTTTTACGCGATTTCTCTTAAGCCTGCTACTGGCGATAGTGGTGTTAAACAAAAGTTTTGCAGGAGATACCAGTGATAGATCGAAAATAACCATCGCCAACATAGCAATAGATGGTAATAAGAAAACAAAATCTTCAATTATATACAGGGAACTTGGCTTTTCCATCGGCGATAGCGCTACCGAAGCGGAAATAGATCAATTATTAGTAAAAGCCAAACAGCAATTAATAAATACCAGCCTGTTTTTGACGGTAGATATAACTCGTCAAAATCTTACCCCGCTATCGATGCTTATCCTTATTACTGTAAAAGAGCGATGGTATATTTTTCCATCACCGGTTTTTTCGTTGGCTGACGAGAATTTTAATTTGTGGTGGAAACAGCAACGACGAAGCCTCGATCGAATAAATTATGGAATTGCATTGGCCTATGAAAATGTAACTGGTCATAATGATAACCTGGCTATTGGATTTCAAACCGGGTACACAAAGGCATGTGGTATATTTTACAACCGACCCAATATCGGGAAAAAACAGCAGCATGAAATTGCCTTTCGATTAATTATTAGCAGAACCCGTGAAGTAAACTATGCTTCAATGTTTGATCGAAAATCTTTTTTTAAGAGCAATCAATTCATACGAAATCATAGGGAGGGAAGCCTTTCCTACACATTTCGTAAAAATTTATATACCCGCCATACATTCACCGGAGGATTTATGCAGGAGACGGTTGCCGACACCATCACGAAATTGAATCCCAGCTATCTCGGCAATGGAAAGACGTCAATTTTATACCCTGAATTTACCTATCGGTTTAGTTATAATAATACCAACAATCTTCAGTATCCGCTAAAAGGGAAATCATTCTCGGCAGAACTTATGCAAAGCGGCATAGGTAGAAGAAATGGACTTAGCACTACTCAATTAAAAGTAGAAGCGGCTATTTTCATAAAACTATTTAAGAAAACTTATTTCAATACACATATCACGGGCAAATTATTTTTGCCGGGTCATCAACCTTTTATACTTTATAAAGGCTTAGGCTATAACGACAAGGAATTATTTCGGGGATTGGATGAATATGTACTTGATGGTAATGCCTACGGAATTGTAAAAACGAATTTGAAAAGAGAGCTGTTTACCGTTACACCTACGCTGAAATTTTTACCGAAGGCATTTCGTCAAATACCGCTTCGATTTTTTGTAAAAGGATTGTTTGATGCCGGATATGTAAACAACCCCTACCCGGGAAACAATATGCTACTCAACCGATGGCTTTTTACAAAAGGAATAGGGCTCGATATTGTAAGTTTTTATGACGTCAACGTTTCCTTCGAATATAGCTTTAATCAAATAATGGAACGAGGATTATTTTTCAGGGTTAGGTTTGGTTTGTAATAACTACTATCCTCCGTTACCAATCAATACTTACGATTGCCCGAAAATAAGCGCATCAGTTACTTCAAAACGATTAACAGCCTTCGTATTGTTTCAGCAGGCCAAAAAACATTAAGGCCGTTTCTAAAAAAAGTACTTGATCCGACATTTTAAAGTTTAAAACAATTATTGCTTACTTCATTTGTAAAACACAAGACATCCGCGGGATTCATTCCAGCATTACTTTGCTGTATAAAATAATAGTTTTATGAATACAGCAAACAAATATTTGACGTTAGCACAGGTTATTAAAGGAAAAGCACATCCAAAGTTTTTGCTTGCGTTGGCCTATACCATTTTATTACTCCTATCATTTTTTTCATTTGCTTTACGTGCAACTGCACAAAAAAACAATGATGGCTATTTTAACAACCTGGATGCAAATGGTGTAATTCTCAACGGTTATGATGCAGTGGCTTTTTTTACAGACAATAAACCGGTGAAAGGAGATCAACAGTTTGCATACAAGTACGAGAATGCTACCTATTACTTCTCCTCGCAGGAGCACCTCGATTTGTTTAGGAAAAATCCTGAAATGTATAAGCCGCAATTTGGAGGTTGGTGTGCTTATGCAGTGTCTCTTGGAAGAATAGCTCCTATAGATGTAAATAATTTCTCTATTGTAAATAACAGGTTATTTATACAACACAATCAGCGTGCCGTTAACGGATGGAACAAAGATGTACCAGGCAATATTGTTTTGGCCGATAAATATTGGCCCGCTGTTGGAGGAAATAAAGGCAAACAAATAGAGACGGATGCAGAAAAAGCTTTTTATAATAATACCAACAAAGAGGGAATTACTATGGAAGGCTATGATGCAGTTGCTTTTTTTACGGATAAAATGCCGGTAAAAGGAGCTATGCAATTCACGGCTAGATATAACGGTGCTACTTTTTTATTTGCTTCGCAGGAACACGCAGATCAATTCAAAGATCATCCAGATATGTTTGCTCCTTTATATGGTTCCTTTTGCGGATATGCCATGGCATTTGGCAGAAGACGACCTGTAAATCCCGAATACTGGAATATTGTGGATGGTCATTTGATCTTACAGCATTCCAAAGGAGCATGGGATCTTTTCAATAAAGATATTCCAACATTTAAAAGTAAAGCCGATCAGCAATGGCCGCCGATTGAAAAGGAAAACGCAGGCAAGAAAGTAAAATACGATAAGCCTGTAAAATAACCCTGTTCTATTCACTCATAAAAAAAATATCATGAAATCATTATTGATACTGTTTATTTCCTTTTCGTTTACTCTTATAAGTAATGCACAACTAATCTCGCAAAAAAATATATCACTGGAAGCAGCGAAAAAAATAGTTGCCGAAGCAGTGATATATGCGAAGGCCAATAACGCTCCTGGAGGCGCTATTGCGGTTGTAGATAATGGTGGGCACTTGATTTACCTGGAAAAATTAGATGGAACTTTTGCAGCAGCCAGTGAAGTAGCGATAAAAAAAGCAAATACCGCAGCTATTTTCAAAGCACCATCGTCAAAACTGGAAAATTCTATTAACAGTGGAAGACAGGCATTGATTACTGTTGGCCATACATTTCTACAGGGTGGCATACCAATTATCTATGAAGGGCAGGTTATTGGAGCAATTGGTGTAAGCGGAAGTGCCAGTGCACAACAGGATGAAGATATGGCGAACGCCGGCGCAAAAGTAAAATTAAATTAAGTGCTGAATAATCATCAACCAACATTCTACTATTTACCGATTGTACCAAAGAAACTGCACCAAATTAAATTAAACTATAAACGAACAGTGCTCCCTTTAGTTTCTATTGCGCAAGAGTGCAACGTCTGCCCTGCATCGCCTTTAGGACGCAACGAAAATGAATAGCCATATCATGCCGGGCATAAAAAAGTAAGTTATGAAAAAAGTATTAAGTCTATTGATCTGTTTGAGCATTTTTTTAGTTGGTATTACGCAGGAAACAAGGCAACTTGCTGTAGATAAACCACAAGCAATTGCAGATTTGAAAACATTGGAAGGTGCTGCACTTGTAACCGCCCAATGGTATGTGCAACCGGCTCATATTATAGAGGCAGATTTTAAAACACCCGGAGGAAGTACGACGGATCCCTTGAAGTTATACCCTACCGGCAAGCCAATAAAAACACATACCCTTCATCCGCAAATAAATGCGTCGGATTTTGATAAAGGGTTTGTTACAATAAAACCTGCCGATTTGGAAATGCGGGAAGGAATGGGGCTAATCTCTGCCGCCTGGTATAAGGTTGAATTAACATTACCTTCTTCTATTGGAAAACTTTCAGTACAAGGCACAACAGCCGTGTTTGAAATTACGGTTGATGATTATAGTGAAATATGGGTAAATGGAAAACAACAAAAAGGATTCGGCCAAAGTGGCAATGGGGTAATAAGCGGTTACAATACCCGCAATCGGGTATTGCTTTCACAGAACGCAAAGCCCGGAGATAAATTTACGATCGCTATCCTGGGAATTAATGGACCATTGGGTATGATACCGGATAATTATATATGGATTCGCAATGCCGTAATTGATTTTTATAAGGGGGGGCTGCCAGTTAATAACGACTGGAAAGATATAGGGAAGATTTATACGATCGATGAAAAGTTAAATGCTCTTATAGCACCTGGAACAAAAGTTGAAAAAGTAGCCGATGGCTTTTCATTTACCGAAGGACCTGTATGGCATCCCGATGGTTATCTATTATTCAGCGATCCAAACACAAATTCAATTTATAGGTACAATCCAAACAATCATAACGTTACTGTATACATGTCTCATTCTGGATATACCGGGGCAGATATTGGAGATTATCATCAGCCCGGTAGTAATGGATTAACGATCGATAAAGAAGGTCGATTAATTATTGATCAACATGGAAACCGCAGGGTAATACGAATTGAAAAGAAAGGACCCATGACGGTACTAGCCGACAAAATAGACGGTAAGCGATTTAACAGTCCAAATGATATTGTATTAAAAAGTAATGGTGCTATTTATTTCACAGATCCTCCTTATGGTCTTCCTAACGCCTTTAAGGATGCGAAAAAAGAATTGGATTACCAGGGAGTGTTTATGATAAAAGATGGAAAGGTTTCTTTGGTAGCAAAGGATTGTGGCGGGCCAAACGGGCTAGCCTTTTCTCCGGATGAAAAATATTTTTATGTAACGAATTGGGATATTCGGGATATACATCATACCAAAACGGTTTGGCGTTATGAGGTAAATGCTGATGGCACGCTAAAAAATGGAAAAATTTTTTACGACTTTAGTTTTACAGAAGATGAAGAGGCGTTGGATGGAATGAAGGTCGACAAAGAAGGGAACCTCTTTATTTCTGCACCAGGTGGTGTATGGATACTTTCGCCAGCCGGCGAGTTATTAGGAAAAATTGTTACCCCAGAAAGACCCGCCAATATGGCCTGGGGTGATGAAGATGGTAAAACGCTATATTTGACAGCGCATTCAAGTTTGTACAAGATTAGAGTACGTACGGGCGGAAAGTTTAGCTGGGAGTAAAAATATTATTAACAGGAAAAATGCCAACTCCGCGTTTTCCATCATCTAACCATCAATGAATAAAATTGCTATTGTAACCGGAGCCTCGGGAAATTTAGGCCAGGCAATCGTTCAAAAATTTATTGCAGAAGGATATAAAGTAATCGGGACGATTATACCAAACGACACGGTTCCAATGAATTTTCCGGAGGATGTTTTTGAAAAAGTGGTTGTTGACTTATTGGACGAAAGCGATTCTCAAAAATTTATTGAATCGGTTCTATCGAAACATGGGTCTATCGATGTAGCAATATTAACGGTTGGTGGCTTTGCTATGGGAAAGATTGCCGATACCAGTACCGGAGATATTTTAAAACAGTACAAACTGAATTTTGAAACTACGTATAATGTAGCTCGTCCGGCATTTAATCAAATGATGAAACAAAATAACGGGCGAATTTTTATTATTGGTTCTCGACCCGGACTTAGTGCTGTCAATGGAAATGGAATGGTAGCCTACGGATTAGCAAAATCATTGGTTGTTCGTTTAGCTGAATTAATGAACCTAGAAGCTAAAGGAAAAAACATTGAAACAAGTGTGGTGGTTCCTAGTATCATTGATACTCCACAAAATAGAAAAGCCATGCCGGAAGCTAATTTCAGTAATTGGGTAAAACCCGACGACATCGCAAATATTATCTATTATCATTGCACGCCAGAAGCAGCAGTACTGAGAGAAACTACTATTAAAGTTTATGGGAATTCCTAATCAGCGTTTGGATCACTTAGTACTTTCATTTATTAAATAAGCTTATATATTTTTCATAGCTTAATACCCACCGTTGGACGGGTTGTTCAAAATTAAGCCAGCCCGGAGTGGTGATATATTCTTTTTCAAATTCAAAACCAATTTTTTTCAAGGTTCTATTCGGGGCGGGGTTAAGGGCATAGGGTTCGCAATACAAATTCTTTAAATTATAATTTTCAAAAAAATAAGGCAATGTCATTCTTACGAAGGACATACCCATGCCTTTTCGCCTTGTACTATCCTTCCATAAATGTAAATGCATGAATGCTTCTTCTCCCACAACAATTTTATTAATATTGGAATGCCCCACTGGTATATTATTTAATACCCAAATAATACAATAGGATTTTTTTTCACTATTAATTTGAGCCAGTTGTTCTGTCAGCATTTTATTCCATCCATCAAGAGCGGGTATTTTAGTTGTATCAACTCCCATTTTGGTCAGGAACAATTTATCTGCTCCTAACCAGTAATTAGCTATTAATTCAATGTCACTTTGGAGAAGTTCGCGTACTGAAACCGGGTATTCATTTAAACTTTCGTTCATTCTACAAAAAATTATGACGCGTTAAAATTAAAATAAAGCGATGAGTCCCACCAAAAGATTTTGATATTCTTTATAAGTCTTTCACCATATCATAGTTATTTTTTCCGTCATGCCAAAACATATCAATAATCTGATAATTGAGTTTCTTATAGTAGTTAACAGCTTTTAAATTATCGGCCTGCACCCCACCCCACAAAACAATTTTTGAAATTTCTTTTTTCTTCAATTCAGATTCAATAGCATTGTTCATTAATGTACCAAGTCCGGCACTTTGCCACTCGTCGGCAACAGAAGGTGCAAAAGTTACCGTTTTAGCAGTATCAAAATATTGAAGCCTATTTGCATATCGTTGTTCATCCGATTCAATCATTCCCTGCTGAATAAGCATATAGGCTATTATACTTTCATTCATTGTATCAATAGCAATATACCGCTTGGTAGCAGGGTTTAAACTACTACAGATATTATTGATTGCTTCTTTATCGAATGCGTGTGGCCCGAACCGTGAAAGGCTTTCGGATGAAAGATGTGTGAGGTATTGATACAATTGTTCTGCATCCGTTGAAACCAGGGTGCGCAGGAAAACTTCTTTCTTATTGCGAAGTTCAACAATCATTTCATGCGATTAGGTATACAGGCTATCGCTTGTAGCGATGGGTAAATTAATTCCCGTTTTGAAATGGCGTTTATTTTTTCTTTTGTTGTATATAAAACAATCCAATCGCCGTATTGTACAGCGTTTGCCACCATTTCAACTGGTTCCGCAACAAATTCCTTCACCGCTTCGTTCATCTTTTCACCATTGGGTCCTGCAATCAGATAATAATTCATCTCACCTTTCTCATTCTGGACTTTTAATACCGGTGGAATACCACCTAAAATACAACGTATCGCGCAATCTTTATGTACTTTGCCATAGCCAGGGTTCATCACACCAAAAAAACATTTAGGGTCTACTACCTCGCCTCTTACCTTAATGGTACCAAGTTCTTTAGTCTCCGAACCGAAAGAAGCATCAGCTATTTTTCCAATTTTTTTTAATGGAGTATCGTTGGCATCAATTTGCATCAACAGTTTACCATCGTTGTACAAAAGTGTTCCTTTGAGAGTAATTTCTTTTTG
>JBJXDV010000014.1:0-3544 GCA_046153465.1 Chitinophagaceae bacterium | reverse complement strand
AACATAAAAGAGAATGAAGATAAACTGGTAAAAACATTAAAAGAGTACAGTAATAAAGGTTGGAAGATTGAGCAGGTTACTTCTTTAACATTGAGTCAAAATGATAGTGGCGCTAACGGTATTTTTATGACCCCTTTCTTACTTTCGAAACCCGAGGAAAAGAAATGATAAGAAAAATAGTACGTGAAAAACTAGCATACAAATGAAAAACCAACATTAGGTTTAATGACATTTCTGCGTTTGATGGTATGCCGGCAATTGCCGGCATTTTTTATGTTGAGATTATTTCCAATTCGTCCACCATTTATCCCAGTCTATTCAGAACTCGATTGTTTGGGCTTTATTTCAAAAATATCTTGCACAAGAATTATTAATCAATAAATATTACAATTATGAAAAAAATACTACTGCTGTTCCTTGCAGCCCAGGGTCTAACAACTGTTGCTTGCACTAAACCAAATGATGCTATTACCAGCGATCCCGAACCAGCGAAGGGTATTGTAAAAGGAAAACTAAGCTACGCAGATGGCAACCCCATAGCCAATGCAAAAGTGGTGATTGAGAATACCATTCTGTATGCCTCCTATATATATGCCACCACAAATACAAAAGGCGAATATTCTGTACCTGTTCCTATTGGAAGCTGGAAGGCATCGGTACAAATTGAAAAAGAATTTTTAGGTAAAAAGTATAAATATGATTTACATCCTGATAATGCAAACCCGTTTGCTGGTGTAGAGGGGGCGGTAAGAAATTTCACCTGGAAAATCAGTGGCGCAAAACCCGAGGGTGGTTTTTACGGATCTCCCGTTAAAGCCTACGGTGATTTGATGTCGTTTATAAATATGCAGGATGTAGAACTGACCCTTACACCCGATGGCAACCTGATTGACGGAAGACCCGGTGCTATTATCAAAAAGAGACTGGTAGATGTAGGCGGAGGCGAATATGGTATTGATGATGTGCCTATTGGAAAGTATACTATTACAGCAAGAAATGCAGTGACCAATGAGGCGTTTCAAATACGAATACGCAATACCGGCGATTATTCAAATTCAGTTACAGGTATTTTTAATTCAGATTTCTTTTTACCGGATTTTCTTTATCATATTGTAACAGAAATAAAATGAGCAACATGAAAAAAATTATTTCAATAATGCTTTATTCACTTTGTACCATTTCTGTATCTGCACAGCTAACAGATACGTCTTATCATTTACTCTGGTACAAGGGTAAGAAAATAAGGGAAAATGTAGTGCGCACAACGAAAGGAGAAATAGTAAATTACAATCCTTCAAACCGAACGCTTACTGTGAGCAGCCAATCGGGGGAGGGTAAGCAAATGGATGGCATGCTGACCGAAATAAGTAAAACAACACAACGTATAACGGAGATATCAATCCGATTAATGAAACACTTGCCAAAAGACGCGTTACCAGTAGTTCTTTACAATGTGAGCGCTGCCTGCAACCAGGTAAATGAAGAATACCGTTCTGCCCTAAGCGCTGAAATCAATATCCCTGATTTTGAATTACCTGAAAAGAATTTGTCAACCCACGGACGCGGGCCTTCAGCAGAAATTTATGAAATTACCGTTGATCCGATAGATAAAATAATAGAGGAAATGCAGCACTACATGAATGTTCATAAAGAGGATAAGTTTACTGCGTTGCTCTTACCGGTTCCGCCAACGTTTGACTACACCTACTGTTATTCATGCAATACTTAAAAAAAAGAAGCGTATAAAAAAGCCATGGAGAAATTTAAAAAAGAATTGGCGGAAGTGGATGAAGATATAGCTATTATTAAGAAAGCCTACGCAACATCACACCAGGCGCACCTTACACGTGCAGGGGCAAGTAATGTAGCAATACAAAAGGAGTTGAATGATGTGATAGTATTTATTTGGGAGAGAATCTTTCGCAAGATGATGGTGTTGATGGAGAAATATTTTAATGACCCTGAAAGATGCCCTGCCTTATTGCAGGTTGCTCTTTCGGCAGAAAGACAATTTCAAATAACCGGTGCCACTGTGCATTTTCCCGACGGTTACTATTTGCAGGCTTTAAAAACCATGGCAAGCCGCATTGCTAAAGCGATTGATGAAAAAGATTGCACCATTGCACTTAACCTGCAATTGATATTAGGCATCGAGCGGCAATTTCAATTATTTACGGGAGGTACTATGCCAGATGATTTATTTGCACAGGCACTTTGGTTTAATCAGTTTAAATTGAATGTGGATATCTCGGCAAAAATTTCCGGTAAAGGTGGTTATCAACTGGCGCAGGTAAAAGGCAATAACTGGTTTAGTGCCATACCTGATTCTACCTGCCATTTGAAATGGATACTGGTGGGCCCCTATGTTGATAAAACAAAAATGGATTTGATAGCTGCTGAAATAAAAGGAAACGGCGGAGCCATCACTTATACAGGAACTAAAATATGGAACAGTAATATACCAACTATCAATGCAGATTTTTGCAAAACCGATAACCGTATTGACAGTATTATTGCTTACCCTTTTTATGCCGAAGGGCATAAAGAGATATGGAATATTCCGGGCAAAGGGCCCACAAATGCAGCGTTGGCAGCTACGGTACTGATGGGTTGTTTTGTTGATGAAGCAAGAAGCCGTAAGGATGCTGCAAAATTCAGTAACCCTGCCAATGTGGAAAAAATAAAAAAAGAGATGATGGCACAGTACCAGGCAATGATGAAAAATTATAAAGCAGGCAAGATGACAATTCCTGCTTCCGCATCCAGCCTTAGCGAACTCGCTTATATGTCGGCAGGCGTGCAAAACAGCAATGCCATTTCAACACTAATACATTCAGCTAACACCGGCAGGTATACTTTTGAACCCATCGTTTATAACAAAGAAAAGATTGTTTTAAAAGAACGATTGAATGGAAAGGAATTATTCCCTGCCAATCAAGCTACCGAATATGCTTATTTTCATCTGCTGCTGGAACATGACCCTGAAGGGCCTTACCCAATCCAATACTAATTGATTATTATTTCCAACTATAGCGTCATGCAAAAAAATTATTTTACAGTTCACCATTGCTGCATGAACCCTTATTGTGGGGCCATCATATATGTGCATGGTAGTCTTAAATCATGTGCAGAAAGAAAAGGATGGATGTACTAACTTCAAGGCTAGTTACAAATTGGCTGTTGAAGGTGAAATAAAATACAAATTTACGGTCGGCATTGATAAACATAAAACCCCAGGGCAGTCTGTTGTTCGTAACAACTGCTATTGCTTTGTTGCATCTATAGCAGATCTTTTGCTACTGGTGAAAGGCAATCTACCCATCAATGATTAAATCAATAGACGGAATACACACAGTTATCGTGTTGAGAAGGAGGATTACCGGGCAAAATAGTTACGCATTTTTTCATACCCTGAAATTGCCACGATAACAGGATTTGTTTTTTTGTTATCGGGGCGGTGTTTGGAATGAGATAGATAAAGGTTCCGGCAACAATTCATACACCACTTTCCTCAATTCATACATCACTTATTCATCCGTCGTAC
>JBJXDV010000013.1:0-5236 GCA_046153465.1 Chitinophagaceae bacterium | reverse complement strand
GACGTGGCCGGGAATGGCAAACGTCTTAACTACCTCACAGATTTTCACTGGAATACTTTATACGAATTCTCGAAAAATAAACAATGTACTATTTCCCTGTCACTTTTGCCAGAATGGAAAGTAATTGATAGCTATTTAAAAGAGTTGAGTAAGCAAAATGATGATCGTTTACCGAAAGGTCTTATCAGGAAACTGGAAGCACTGAAAAATAGTATTGATGAAAATATTTACATACCCGCTTCCCTGGCTCATGGCGATTTTACTCCATGGAATATATTTGTTCAGCAGGATAAACTGGCTCTTATTGATTGGGAGCTTACAAAATCAACGGCTCCCCTGCTATATGATGCATTTCATTTTTTATACCAAAAAACTTCATTAACTGAGCATCAAACTTACAATCAGTTACATGTTCAGATTACAAGCAGTTATAAGCACCCTGTTGCACAACAACTGATTACAGAAAACAGTGTTGATGTGCAATTGCATGAACAGTTGTACTTATTGCAAGCAGCCAGTTATTATCTGTACCATTACAGTAAACAAAAAGTATGGCATCCGCAGGTTTCAATGAGCATCCGTATGTGGACACAAGCCGTTAATTATCATCTTGCCGAAAAACAACTTCGTACAAAGCGCCAACTTGTACTTTCTGATGTATTTGATTTTTTGGCAAATTATCGGTACGCCGCATTAAAATGGATGTGTGGCAGCCCGGAATTTCTTTCAGAAGATTCAGATATTGATATCTGTCTCGACAAAAAAGAAACCAATGCTCTTAAAAAGTTTTTAAAGCAACATGCACTCGTTTCCGGCTTACGTTGTAACAATAAATCATTCATGAAAAACCTCACGGTTATGTTAACTGATCATTCCATCATCAGTGTTGACTGTATTCATTCGTTCAAACGAAAAGAGCTGGTAATGCTTGATGCTGAAGATGTTTTGACTTCTGCTGATAAAAATGCCTTTGGTATAAGAGTCCCTTCAACTCCTCAGGACTTTCATTATACTTGGCTATTTTATACTTTGAACGGAAGCCCGATTCCTGAAAAATATAAATCTGCTTTTCATTTTTTCAGCCAACCCATTCGACAAGAATTAAAAGGGTTGTTTCCTTACACTGAGGGGCTGAACATTAAACATATGAGCGACCTGTTTTCCTTCAACTCTGCAAATCGCAACTATGTCTTAAAGCAATTAAAACTAAAAAAAGAAAATAAAGGGTGGAATTATTTTATCAATAAAACAGAATATTTAATAGACACTGTGAAGGAACAATTTTTCCGACGTGGGTTTATTATTACGTTCAGTGGTGTTGACGGTGCCGGCAAATCAACCGTTATCGAAAACGTACGTTATCAGATGGAGAAGAAATACCGTCGCAAGGTTGTGGTGCTCCGGCATAGACCTGCCTTGTTACCGATGCTCAGTGCCTGGAAAGAAGGAAGATGTGCAGCTGAACAAAGAGCTGCGGAACGCCTGCCCAGGCAAGGAAACAACAAAAATACTTTTTCATCCTTGATCCGCTTCGGCTACTACTATGCTGATTATTTATTTGGACAGATTATAATACAAATGAAATATGTATTACGTGGATATATTGTTTTATACGATCGTTATTACTTTGATTTTATCAATGACAGCAAGCGAAGTAATATTATGCTTCCTCAATGGTTTACCTCACTCTGGTATCACACTCTATTAAAACCTGATTACAATTTTTTTCTTTATGCCGATGCGGAAACAATTGTAAAAAGAAAACAGGAACTCGATCCGGCTACTATTAAAGATCTTACCTGTCGGTACCAGAAACTTTTTAAAAAGTATGAAAAACTTTATCGTAAATCAAAATACATAACTATAGAGAACGATCAAATGACCGATACATTGAAAACGATTTTTAACCATGTAAACAAAAAAGCTGCGTGAGAACCATTTTAGTAACAGCATACGCTGTAAACCCGTACAAGGGTTCGGAAGAAGGAACAGGGTGGAATTTAATTCAGCAAATTGCCGGAGATAATTACGTTATTGCTGTAACCCGTAAGAATAACAGAGACGATATTGTCAAGTATATGAATGAGCAGGCTGAAAGTAAAGAATTGTTCCGGCAAATTCATTTCCTGCATTTTGACTTACCTAAATGGATGATCTGGTGGAAAAAAGGACCTCTTCTATCTGCGCTTTATTTTTACATGTGGCAGTTCTTTGTTGCTTATTGGATCAAAAAGCAGAGACTTTCCTTTGATATTGCACACAGTTTAAATTTTCACAGCAACTGGACACCGAGCTTTCTTTGGATACTAAAAAAACCATTTGTTTGGGGCCCGGTAGGTAATCACCCATTAATTCCGAAGCAATATTTACTTTCTGTTTATGGTATTAGAGCATATTTAAAAGACCGCCTTCTCTGGGTTGTAAAATGGTGCTTCTGGAATCTGGATCCGTTTGTTTCAACTTGCCGTAAAAAAGCCGAAATGGTATTTTGTGTTAATTCTCAGGCTGCTGCAAAGCTTAAATTATCAAAACAAAAGTCGATTTTTTTACCGGCAGTTGCATCGGAAAGTCCCCAGGTAAACATCATCAAAAATCATAACCGGTTTGTATTGCTATCCGTAGGCCGTTTTGTTCCCTTAAAAGGTTTTGATCTTACCATCAGAAGTTTTAGCATTTTTTATAAAAGTTTATCGAAAGAGCAGCAGTTGCTTACTAAACTTGTAATAATCGGAAGCGGTCCTGAAAAAAGAAGAATGCATAAAATGATTGAGGAAGAAAAAATGTGTGGTGCCATTGAAATCATTGAATGGATGCCAAGGGAAAAAGTAATGACGCAGTTTCAGCAAGCTTCTGCATTCCTCTTTCCATCGCATGAAGGAGCAGGGATGGTAGTAGCTGAAGCATTGAGTTATGGTTTGCCTGTAATTTGTTTAAACAATTATGGGCCGGGAGAATATGTGCATCCATCCTCCGCATTAAAAGTAAACCACTCAACCTATCAGGCAACCATACATTCTCTGGCAGTTAAAATCCGTTCGCTATTTGTTGATGAAGGCTATTATGCTGTAGAAAGCAGTCTTGCAATCATCCAATTCCAGCAACAGTTTCGCTGGCAATCAAAAGCTGAATGTTTTACAGGAGTCTATAACAAAATCACTGCAAAACCTGAGCCCTTAAAGAAAATAAATTTATACACGATTAATAATTAAACCCGAATGAAAAATGAAAGAATTCTGGCCGTTCATTTATTGAATGATTTCAGCGGAAGCCCGTTTGTTTTACGACAATCACTAGAATCGCTGCTTAAAAAGGGTTTTAAAGTTGAGCTGTTTACAGCCACTCCTGGTGGCAAGGGGTTTCTCAGTGATATCGGAACTGTAAAAGAGCATGGCATCTTTTACAGTTGGAATAAAAATAAATGGATAACACTCATTTTATTTCTTTACAGCCAGGTTTCAATTTTCTTTAAAATTCTTTTAACGGCAAGAAAAAAAGATATCGTTTATATCAACTCAATTTTACCTTTTGGTGCTGCATTAGCCGCTTATATCAAAAGAAATAAGGTTGTTTATCACATACATGAAGTATCTATTAAACCCAAACCATTAAAGAAGTTCCTTCTGCTTGTGGTTAATCTTACAGCACAAAAAGTGCTTTTTGTATCCAATGATTTAAAAACAAGAACCTCTTGCTTATCCCCTTCCACCGTTGTATACAATTCGCTGCCCGATGCGTTTGTTCAAGAGGCACTACAGCAACAAAAGGGTATACAAAATGATTTTATGGTTTTAATGTTGTGCTCCTTAAAGGCATATAAAGGTGTATTTGAGTTTGTAGCATGTGCAGAAAAATTACCCATGCTTCAATTTTGCCTTGTAGTTAATGCAAACAGCCAAAGCATAGAATCATTTTTCAAAAACCAAACACTACCGGCAAATCTCCGGATTTACCCGGCACAACAGGATGTACATTCGTTTTACAGACAAGCTCATCTTGTAATGAATTTATCCAGAACGGAGGAATGGGTTGAAACATTTGGTATGACCGTTTTAGAAGCAATGTACTATCAAAAACCTGTGATTGTTCCGCCGGTTGGCGGTGTTACAGAACTGGTTACGAATGGAGTTGAGGGTTTTCAAATTGATTCAAAAGACATTAAAAAGCTTTGTGAAAAAATTCAACTGCTTGCCACTTCACCTTCCTTATACCATCAAATGAGCGGCATGGCCTATAAAAAAGCACTGCAATTTTCTCCATCGTCTTTTCAAAAGCAAATCGTTTTTGAAATAGAAAGTATTTCCAAAAAATCGACTGATTTAGAAAGCATAAAAAAAGCATATCAATTATCGCTTTTCTAAAAAAGTAATTCTGGAAAAACAGTCCAGAAACCGGAAAGTGAGTAAGCCACCTACTCCCCATTTAAATGAATTTCAAACAGTTAGAAACTGGCATATCTATAGCATTCTTAAAAGAAACAAATGAAATATGTCCTCAAAAAAGAAAATAGCAATTATAGGAACCGTTGGCATTCCGGCTAAATACGGGGGGTTTGAAACATTAACGGAACATCTGGTAAAAGAAATTGGTGACACCTATAATATTACTGTTTACTGCACTACCAAAAAGTATCCCAAAAAAGACAGGAAGACAAAATATTTAAGCGCAAACCTTAAGTATCTGCCATTGGAAGCAAACGGTATTCAAAGTATTCCTTATGATACACTTTCTATCATTCATGCAATTTTTTATGCGGATGTATTGCTTGTTTTAGGTGTTGCAGGAGCCTGGATTTTACCACTCGTACGGTTGTTTACCAGAAAAAAAATCATTATTTCCATTGACGGTATCGAATGGAAAAGAGATAAATGGAACCGGCTGGCAAAATGGTATTTGTGGTGGGCAGAAAAAATTGCCGTGAAGTACTCTCATGCAGACATTTCAGACAATGAGTCAATACAGGATTATACAGCTGTGCGGTACAAAAGCCTGAGCAATATTATTGAATATGGTGCCGATCATACAATAAAAGTAAAACCAACTGACAGAGATAAGGAAATGTACCCTTTTCTCTGCCTGCCATATGCATTTAAAGTTTGCCGTATTGAACCGGAAAATAACATACATATTGTACTGGAAGCATTTTCAAAAATGAATAAGTATACCCTTGTAATGATTGGCAATTGGAATAATAGTGAGTACGGTAAAAACTTAAAAAATAAATATGCAGCCTTCCCCA
>JBJXDV010000012.1:0-9191 GCA_046153465.1 Chitinophagaceae bacterium | reverse complement strand
GGGCTTTTCCACATTGTTAACAACAGGGCTTGATTTTTGTCTCCTTCTTTGTTTTAATTTTAACGCTTATTAAAGATGTGGTTGAAATATCTTACGATTGCCAGCGTTTTATTTAAGTGTTCTTATATATGAAATATTTATTCTTATTATTATTTTTTTCTGTTAGGGCTTTGATGGTATTTAGCCAGGGGCCTTCCACTAATTCATTTATTGAGTACCAAAAATCTTTTCCCCGCATATCGGATGCATTAAATCGTAAAGAAGACACTCTTAAAAAGCAATTTGAAGTAATGAAAATAGGCTGGCCGGTAAAATATATGTACCTGCGATCCTTTAAGTATGATAGTGAATTAGAAGTTTGGGTAAAGAATGAGCAAAAGGAAAAATTTAAACTTTTTAAGACGTATAGAGTTTGTTCCCTTTCTGGTAGCCTTGGCCCCAAAAGAATGCAGGGCGATTACCAGGTACCAGAAGGATTTTATTATATCAATGAATTCAATCCAAAAAGTGTTTATCATCTTTCTCTTGGACTAAATTATCCAAATGCTTCTGATAAATTATTAGGCGATTCATTACAACCCGGGGGAGATATTTTTATTCATGGAAGTTGTGTAACAACCGGATGTATACCCATCACCAATCAGCAAATAGAAGAATTATATATTCTTGCCACACATGCAAAAAATGCAGGACAGGATTTTATTCCCGTTCATATATTTCCGGTACAGTTTAAAAACTCAAAAAGCGTTGGGTACCTGACTAAATTTTTAAAAGATTTTCCCGAGTATTCCGATCTTTCAAATGAAATGAAAAAGGCGTATTTGTATTTTGATAAAACAAAACAATTGCCTCTTGTATTGGTCAACAAAAAGGGGTCTTACCTGGTTGAATCAGAATTGCCAGTAGAAAAAACTAAGGAGGAACGCGCTATTGCAAAAAGAAAAACATCCAGGCCACTAAAAATTTTTAACGAAGAAGAAATTGCTAAAGTGGTCGATAAACTTCCGGAATACCCGGGTGGCAATGAGAAGTTCCAGGTATTTTTAGATGAAATAAGTAAGGAGATGGCATCCTACCTTTCCGAGGACCAGCCAAAAGCTTATTTGATGGTTGAATTTATTATTGATAAAAGTGGAAACCCATTGAATGCAAAAGTAATAAAGGGTGGTAATGATGAATTGAATGAAAAACTCGAAGAGAAATTTGATAAAATGCCGTCCTGGACGCCTGCTATAAGAACTGAAAAAAATGTAGCCGTACGACTTAAACAATCACTTTATATTGAAAAAACAACAAAGCCTTAGGTATATAAAAAATATTGGGTAGACGTACACGAAAAACCAATCAATAACTGATTGGTTTTTGTTATTATATGCAAGGAGCTAATTTAAATAATATCCAATGCCTTTACAAATGAGGTAAACGAAATTGGCATAATGAGGGTAAGGTATTCCCAACCGGCAGAAATGCCAAATAGCAGCAAAGCGGTAGAACCCAGGAATACAAGCCACCATATCCCAGTATTCTTTTTAGTTTTTTCCATGGTAAAAATTTTGGCAAAAATAAGGGATGAAACCGGATTAATAACCCGGATATTTCCTGAATAATTTTGTGCGATCACCTAAAAATATTGCCATGCTAATTGAAGCAACGTCGAATGCCACAGAATTTGAAATGATAGTAACATTGTGTAATTTGAACGCTTTATCATTTGGCTATTAGCCCAAAACCCTGTTTAATGAAGATTCATTTTTATATTCGTTTTCATACCAAATTAGGCCAATCTCTATTTTTAAGTGGCAGTAGTATTCACTTGGGAAATTCAATTATAGACCGGGCCGTTCCACTTACCTACCTCAACAATGATTTTTGGCAGGGTATGTTTGAAGTTGACCCCAAAGAAGTACCCAAACTCCGCTATGCATATATTCTGGTGAATGCTGATGGGTTTAAGGTGGTGGAGTGGGGCGACGACCGATCGATCGACCTTTCCAAAACCGGCGTCGAAGAAATTCAGGTGATTGATCAATGGAATCATGCAGGAGAATATGAAAATGTCTTTTTCAGCGATCCTTTTCAGAAAGTATTGTTGAAAGAAAATGAATCAAAGTTTTCCCGTAAATCGCCCAAATCGTTCACCCATATCTTTAAAGTTAAGGCACCTTTATTAACCAAAAACGAAGTGGTTTGTATTATTGGTTCCGGTAAAACCCTGGGGGAATGGGATACCAATTCTCCTATTTTATTTTCACGGGAAAATGAATGGTGGAGCATAAAAATAAGCCTTCCGCGGGAAGAGTTTCCGTTGCATTATAAGTATGGCCTTTATAATATAAAAAATAAGGAATTTGTACGATATGAAAGTGGTGAAAATCGGTTATTGTTTGGCGATGCAAATAGTAACTTCACTATTTTACACGATGGATTTGTTCGGTTACCGAATAATAGCTGGAAGGGGGCAGGTGTAGCTATCCCGGTATTTAGTTTAAGAAGCAAAAACTCTTTTGGGATAGGAGAATTTCTGGATTTGAAATTGTTGGTAGATTGGTCACGAAAAACCAGTAACAAATTGATTCAGATTTTGCCGGTAAATGATACAACGGCAACGGGCACCTGTTCTGATTCCTATCCATATGCTGCTATATCAGCATTTGCGTTGCATCCTATTTACCTCAATTTACCTGCTGTTGCCGGAAAGAAATATACTGATCTTCTAAAGCCATTGAAGAAAAAACAAAAGCAATTAAATGATTTGGCTGACGTGGAATATGAGGAAGTTTTGACTTTTAAAATTGATGCACTCAAAGAATTGTTTACGTTAATGAAGGAAGAGTTTTTGAATGAGGAAGGGTATATAGATTTTTTTGAAAAGAACAGATATTGGTTGGTACCCTACGCCGCTTTTTGTTACCTGAGAGATCGGAATGGTACTTCTGATTTTAAAAAATGGAAAGTATACAGCACTTATAATAAAAGTTCTATAGAGAAATATGTTTCTCCAAAAGCAAAGCATTACCACGAAATTCTTTTCTCTTATTTCCTGCAATATCATTTGCACCTTCAATTAAAAGAGGCTTCCGATTATGCTCATGAAAATGGAATTATATTAAAGGGTGATATCCCCATTGGAATTTACAGGTATGGATGTGATGCATGGATGGAGCCTTCGCTTTATCACATGGATATGCAGTCGGGTGCACCACCTGATGATTTTGCAGTTCATGGACAGAATTGGGGGTTTCCCACCTATAACTGGGAACAAATGGCAAAGAATGGTTTTGAATGGTGGAATCAACGTTTTGTTCAAATGGGAAATTACTTCGATGCCTTTCGCATTGATCATATACTGGGATTTTTTAGAATTTGGAGTATTCCTTCCTATTCAGTAGAAGGTATTATGGGACGGTTTGTTCCTGCATCCCCCGTTTCAAGGGGTGAATTTATACAGCGAGGCATCTATTTCGATCATTACCGTCTAACTGCACCTTTTATTAATGAAGGCGTGTTATGGGATTCGTTTGGTCCGAACCATCATAAGTTCATGCCGTTTCTCAACGCATTGGGGGATGGATATTACGAATTAAAACAGGAGTATTCCACACAACAAAAAGTTGAATCCTATTTTCTTTTATTAGAAAAAACAGAAGATAATATTAATATCTGCCAGGGTTTATTCGATTTGTTAGCGAATGTGATCTTGTTTGAGGAACCAGGATCAAACGGACAGCAATTTCATTTTCGTTTCAATATGGAAAATACATCCTCCTTTCACTACCTTGATGTACATACGAAACATCAAATGAAGGAACTGTATGTTAATTATTTTTTCCAGCGACAGGATAACTTTTGGATGAAGGAGGCAATGAATAAATTACCGGAATTGAAAAGAGCTACCAATATGCTTATATGCGGAGAAGATCTTGGTATGGTACCCGGATGTGTACCCGAAGTGATGAGCCAGCTTGGAATACTTAGCTTAGAAATTCAGCGAATGCCAAAAGCAACCGGGTTCGAATTTTTTAATCCAATGAATGCGCCTTATCTCTCTGTAGTTACTCCTTCAACCCACGATATGAGTACGATTCGGGGATGGTGGGTAGAGGATAGAAGCAAAACACAAAGGTTCTATAACCTTGAATTGGGGCAGTGGGGCGATGCTCCGCCAACCTGCGAAGCGTGGATTAATAAAGCAATCCTGTTGCAACATTTACATTCACCGGCTATGTGGAGTATATTTCAGTTGCAGGATTTGTTGGGTATTAATGAATCCATTCGCCGGGAACATGCAGACGAAGAAAGAATTAATATTCCTGCAAATTCCAAACATATTTGGAAATACAGGATGCATCTTTCCCTGGAAGAATTAATAAAAGAAAAAGAATTTAATACTGAACTTAAAGAGTACATTGAAGCTTCCGGCAGATAAAAAAAATGCAGTTATAAGATGCACTCTTTTTCTTGTTATTTTATTAGAGGTTAGTTTGCTTTCTGAAATGCCTGCGTAAAATTAATGGCTCCGTTACTACTCTTAATTTGTAAATAATATATACCTGCCTGCAAAGGAGCAACTGCTACTGATTGCTGATTAGCGCCAGTTGAAATTATTTTATTGGCTTGCATCATTTTTTTACCGGTCACGTTGTAGATATTAACTTCTATTGTTGTTGCAGCAACAGAAGAAAGATTAAAGTTTACCTCGGTAGCAGCAACTGTCGGGAAAATTTTTATACCAGAGATATCTTTCAAATACTTTACAGTAACAATTTTTGAAAAAGTAGCTCTACCGTCTTGGTCTACCTGACGCAGGCGATAGAATTGAGTACCGGTTCCTGGTTTACTATCAGTAAAGCTATAAGTAGGATTAATTACTAAACCCGGTATCACAGTTCCGATCGACTCGAACGTATTACCGTTCGCCGAGCGTTCAATAATAAATTGCTTATTATTTATTTCATTAGCTGTTTTCCAATTTAATATCGTTTGGTTATTTCGAATTTCACCAGAAAAGCTAATTAACTTTACTGGAAGTGTTCCAAACAGTGCAAGCTCAATATCATCAACAACTACTCCATACTTGGTTGAATTATTATAGCCAACAAATTCTATATAAAAATCTTCATCCTTCGCGTCTGTTGGAATTGTAAACAACACTTTATCACCAACTAATTCGAACTCTGTATTTTTGTAAGAGACTGGATATTTCAGATACGCATTCCCGGTACTTACACCAATTACATAAATTATAATACTTGCTTCGTCTGGAGTGTTCTTATTAATGTTTCGGCTTCCGGTAAAAGTGATCAGGTATTCATAACCCGATTTCAAGGTGGCCGTTTGACGAAGGCCCGATTCATTATCGATTTCTGCTAATTTATTATCGTCTGATTTTCCGCCAAAACCCGATTCAGCGTTAATCTCTGTCTTCATTTCGTTTACGTCCCAATACTTGGAATCATTTTCGAAGGCTGAGTTGTTCAATAAATTCTGACTAAATGCGCTGAAGGGAAACAAGAGAATTAACCCTAGCTGGAGGATTAATGCACTTGAATTATTGGTTGATTTCATTTTCATAAATATGGATATTATTAGTTGTATCTACCTAGATACTATCTGTATGCCAGTAATTAAATGGTTCATTTAGAACTATTGAGAAATCAGTGGAAAAATAAAAAATCCCTTTTTGGGATCAGCTTTCCCAGAAAGAAATTTGAATGTTTCATTTTAATTGTTTTTAATTACCTGCCTTATTAATCAGGCAGCGCACGCTTATTTATCAATTTGAATAAACCGTTGCAATTTATTATTAACTGATAAGTGAATAGAGCCTTTTAATTGCAAATATTAAGTCTATTTTGCCGTAACAATTTTTTCTGCAGCGAAATGCATAACTCTTTTAAGGAATCATTGTGAATCTTAATGGTATATTTTCTTCGAACGCATAGGGATGAAACGAAGCTGCTACAAAGCACAAATTTTTTTCTTAGCGCACATGAATTATTTTTTGTATGAAAGTTAATCAATTACCTGGTGTCTGAATCACGCCTGCCCGACTAAGTCATTCTGGTGGGAATGAGATGGATTAAAAGATTACACCGACGAATATCATTATCAATAACCGGATGAAATCTGTGAAATCCATAAATCCATTTAATCCGTGATTCAGACAATTTATGCTATTGCAAAAGGGCGAGGAGAAGAAATAAAAGTAGAGAGTAAAGAAGGTGAGAT
Organism: Chitinophagaceae bacterium; assembly: GCA_046153465.1. Lineage (GTDB taxonomy): Bacteria > Bacteroidota > Bacteroidia > Chitinophagales > Chitinophagaceae > Endoryza. Next base: position 2,963 of record JBJXDV010000012.1, on the reverse strand, counting down.
TATTTTACAATTACCTGGTGTCTGAATCACGGATTATAAAGATTAAACGATTTCACAGATTAAGAAATCAATAATGAGACATAGAAAAAGAAAATTAGTGTAGTCCATAGATCCGGGGCAATCCGTGATTCAGATAATATTTGCTCAGGCCTTCATAACTTGCTCAGGCCTTTAGGCCTGAGAACCAAAAAGAAAGAGTATTTTTATTTTTTGTTTTAATCAGTGTTATGAAGTGTACTGTTTATTCGTTTAATCTTCCATTTATACATCCTTTTACAATTTCAAAAGGACCTAAAACACACCAGCCCATCTTGGTAGTTGAATTAGAACATATGGGAATAAAAGGATATGGAGAGGCTCCTGCCATAACTTATTATAATATTACTGTCGAAAAAATGGTGGAGGATATTGAAAGAAAAAGAACTTTTATTGAAAAATATGCCTTTACAGACCCAGAACGATATTGGCATTATTTGCATCACTTAATTCCTGCCAATCCTTTTTTAATATGTGCACTTGATATTGCTGCCTGGGATTTATATGGAAAGCTTCGTCAAAAGCCTTTGTATGCTTTACTGCAACAAAATATAGATAATCTCCCTTTAACCGATTATACTATTGGAATAGATACCATTGATAAAATGATTGGTAAGATGAAAGAAAAACCCTGGCCCATTTACAAAATTAAAGTAGGTATACCAGGTGATCTTGAAATGATAGCTGCGTTGCGTAAAGAAACAACTGCACTATTTAGAGTGGATGCCAATGCAGGCTGGAGTCTTGACGAGGCACTTAATAAAATTCCTCAGTTGAAAGAACTGGGAGTAGAATTTGTGGAGCAGCCACTTGCGAAAGATAATTGGGAAGGAATGAAAATACTTTTTGAAAACTCACCCTTACCCTTAATGGCAGATGAGTCTTGTGTGTCGGAACAGGATGTTGAAAAATGTAAGGGTTATTTTCATGGAATAAATATTAAACTCACCAAGTGTAGTGGCATTACACCGGCGCTTAGAATGATTTCCAATGCAAAAAAAATGGGAATGAAAATAATGATCGGTTGTATGAACGAAACTACCATTGGCTCGGCTGCTATAGCTCATCTGGCACCGATGGTAAATTATATTGATATGGATGGCCCACTGTTATTGGCTGAAGATATAGCTGACGGATTAAAGTATAGTAATGGTAAGGTATCAGTATCCAATAAGCCCGGACTAGGGATAAATTTTCTGAGAACATTATGATACCTGTTTTTATCAAAATCAGTTTTGAAAATAGATCAATAAGAATAACACCGTTTATTTGAATTCAATAAGGTCGTAGCCTGCGTTTGTCTTATTATTTTTCTTCTCTCAGTTCAAATATAAAACTTACCAAATCCCTGATTTCTTTTTTCGAGAGTATCAGCTTCATGTCCGGCATACTTGAAGGTGCATCCTCTCTTTTTGTCACCTGATTTTTAGCGATTATCTCATCTGGTTTATCTCCACCTTTTAAAATGAAACTGGTATTAGTTTCCTCTTTCAAAATACCTGCAGTCTTTCTGCCATCTTTTAGGGTTAGTGTAACAACTCCATATCCTTTAGCCAGTTTAGCGCTGGGTGCAATCATCGCTTCCAAAATTTGCTGCCGGCTAATTCTTTTTGCAACACCATTTAGCCTTGGGCCAGCGTTTCCGCCATAATCATCAATGGCATGGCATTTTACACATTGTGCATTTTGATTATTGTAAAAAATGCCTGCTCCTTTTTTTGCATCTCCTCCTGATAGGCTACCTGCATAAGAAGCATTTAAATCGCCATTGGAAAGTTTAGCATTTATTTCTTTATACCGCAATACTAACGCCGACGAATGAGTGCTATCTAATGCCTCTCCTAATTCAAGATAGAGTTCGGGAGCTAATTTATTTCCTTCCATTTTTGTGAGTAATTCATCAAATACTTTTTGAGTAGCTGAAAGAGGCAGCCTCCCCAATGTTAAAAGAGCAGCCTGTTTTTCTTCCATTGTTTTAGTTAACAACACTTCTGTAAGAAGACCTGCCATTAATTCTTTTGGCAGATTCATTTTTTCTAATAAATCAAGTCCGGCTACCCGAACTATTTTATCCTTATCAGAAATCCCTAACCTTATAGCCTGCTCCAATTGTGGATCCTTTAATGCTACTAATGCCCGAATCGATTCGGCCCGAACAAGTGGATCCTTGTCGGTTTTCAAAACATAGAGTAAAGGAACTGAAGCCTGCTTTATAGTTAATAGGTTGATGGCTTTTACTGCACTTAACCGAACGGCCAATTGTTTATCCTTTAATAATTTTATAAATACCGCTGTTACTTTATTGATAAGGAAAGAAGATTCTCTTTTGAACACACCGCGGTATCTTCCATCCACCCGGTCAAGTACGGAGGGATTTGCCCAAACGCTTAATGCATCAATAGCTTCCGCACGCATAGCAGGTGGCGCTGATTCTTTTTGAATATAAGCTACCATGTTTTGCAAACTCTCTTCGTTGCCTACCCGAAGATTAGCATTGATTATTCTTCTCAATAACGCTTCATTGGTAAATGGTGTAGTGTTGATTAAATTGCCCAGCGCAGGTAGTGCCTCTGGTATTGATAAATCATCGTTGATTGCCCGTGCAGTTTCGGTAACAACGAATTCATCAGCATCATTTAAGAAGATACGAATGCCAGCATCTTTCATTCTTCTAAGAGCCACTACTGCTGCAATGCGAACTGCACGTGAAGGGTTTGTAGAAAGTGCGATTATAGGTACCGCTTTTCCGATTCGTGCAAGCGCCAAACTTCCAGCGTGGCGCAAATAAGCATCTTTATCATCATTAACTTTCAAAAATTCTATTAATGGATTAATGGCTTCTTCCAGTTTTATTCTTCCGATTGCCTCTGCAGCAAAAAATCGAACACGACTATTCGTATCTTTTAATAAAGGAATTAGAAATTTAC
>JBJXDV010000011.1:0-2930 GCA_046153465.1 Chitinophagaceae bacterium | reverse complement strand
AGAAATATTTGAAAACGATGATTTGAGCCTTGACCCATCAATACCATTCTTTTGGTATTTAATTGGATTATTTTTATATACAAGTTGCACCGTTCTGATTTTTTGTCTATGGGAATACTTAATGGCTAATAGAGAAAGCTATCTGTCTAACTTATGGATAATACATGACATCTTCAATACATTCATGTATCTATCATTTTGCATAGGGTTTATTGTCGAATCAAAGAGGGGTTTAATAAAAAATATTATTATATAGGATGAAAAATACTGATATCATTATAACAATAGCTTCTGTATCGATACTATTATTTTTATTATCCGCTTTTATATTTTCATTTGTTTCGATATACCAAAGAAAACGAAAGCAGCATAAATTTGAAACAAGCGCCCTCCAATCCCAATTCTCCCAAACCCTTCTCCAAACCCAACTCGAAATTCAGGAGCAAACCCTCCATACCATCTCCCAGGAAATTCATGATAATATCGGGCAGGTACTTAGCCTTGCCAAACTGAATATAGGTACTATGGATCTTCATCAACCTGAACTACTGCTGCAAAAAATTGATGATTCCAAACACCTTGTTGCCAAAGCCATCCACGACCTGCGCGACCTTAGCAAGAGCCTTCATACCGGTTATGTACAACAGATGGGATTATTTAAAGCCATCGAATATGAACTGGAGATGTTACGCAAAGCAGGCAAACACCAAACTACCCTTACCCCAGAAGGCGAACCCTTTCGTTTCGATAGCCAGAAAGAACTGATTATTTTTAGAATGGTACAGGAAATACTTAATAATATCATCAAACACGCCAACGCCACCCATATCCTTGTAAGCACTAACTTCACTCCCGATTTCTTTTCCCTAACCATAACGGATAATGGAGACGGCTTTGATAGCCAGCTAATGGAAGAACCAGGAAATACAACAATGGGATTGGGAATAAAAAACATGACAAACCGTGCAAAATTGATTGGTGCAGTATTTACACTTACCAGCACTACCGGTAACGGTACCCTTATAAAAATTGTTTTACCTTTCAATCAAAATAACCCCGAGCATGCCCACCCCTAAAGCAAGCGTAGCTGTTGTAGACGATCATGTTCTCCTTCGCAACGGCCTGGTTAACCTGATCCAAAGCTTTGACCAATACGATGTGTTATTTGAAGCAGACAACGGAAATGATTTTTTAGAAAAACTCAAATCCAATGCAACTCCTTCTATTGTATTAATGGATATCAATATGCCTGGCATGGATGGATTTGAAACTGCGCTTTGGTTAAAGAAAAATGAACCCGAGGTAAAAGTGCTGGCGCTCTCGATGTATGATAACGAAAATGCTATTATCAGGATGCTTAAGAACGGGGCAAAGGGATATATACTGAAAGATATTGAACCCGCAGAATTCAGAGCGGCGCTCGATTCATTAGCAAGAAAAGGTTTTTATTATTCTGAATTGGTAACTGGCAAATTAATTCATGCTGTAAACAATTTGGATGAACCCGATCAACCGCTAAGAAATATTATTGCCCTGAATGATCGGGAGATCGATTTCTTAAAAAATGCCTGCTCCGAAATGACCTATAAAGAGATTGCTGAAAAGATGTTCTTGAGCCCACGCACCATCGATGGCTACCGCGATACCCTATTCGAAAAATTGAAATGTAAAACAAGAGTAGGGTTAGTGATGTATGCGATAAAGAATGGAATTTTTACGGTTTAATAAGTTTATAGTTTATGGTTTGTAGTACTTAAGATTCTGACATTCCTAATAATTGCTATTTGCTTTTAATCGAACTACTACACCAAAAGAACCATAAACCACAAACAATAAACTACAAACGCTAACTCAATTCAACACACTCTTCTCTTTCACCTGCTCAATTTTTTCCTGCTGCTTTATACTTTCCCAGCCGCCTAATATATTGCGGAGGTTGTGCAATCCCTGCCGTTTAAATAAGGAAGCAGCAATAACACTGCGGTATCCTCCGGCACAATGCACATATAAATTTTGATCATCTTCTATATTGGCCATCGTAGCGGGATCCATCATATCTGTTAATGGAATATTTATAGCTTCTTTTACATGACCATCCGCAAACTCTGTTTCGCGGCGCACATCAATCACTACTAACCGATCATCAAACGGAATATCCATTGCCAGTTCATCTGCTTCAATACTAAGAATCATATCCGATTTTTCACCGGCATTTTTCCAGGCTTCATATCCTCCATCCAAATACCCCTCCATTTTCGAAAAGCCCACGCGTGCCAACCGTGTTACTGTTTCTTTTTCATTGCCTGGTTCTGTAACCAATAAAATTGTTTTATCAAAGGGTAATAAACTGCCGGCCCATTCGGCAAATCTTCCTTCCAATCCAATAAATATTGAACCGGGTACATAGCCCATCGTAAATAGTTCTGCCATGCGCGTATCCAGTACAATAATATCGTCTTTAATCAATTCTTTAAATTCGTTAACAGATAATGGCTTTAACGCTTTTTGCATAATTCCCGCTAAGCTATCATACCCTTCTTTATTAATTTGTGCATTTATCGGAAAATAGGTAGGCGGTGCCGTTAGTCCTTCAGTAACTGATTTTATAAATGCCTCCCTGCTTTGCGGTTGCAGTGCATAATTGGTTTTCTTTTGTTCTCCAATAGTGCTAAATGTTTCGGGTCCCATATTTTTTCCGCAACTACTTCCTGCTCCATGCGCAGGATATACAATTACCGAATCGGGCAAGGGAATTATTTTGTTTTGAAGACTATCGTATAATATACTCGCCAATTCGGACATTGTATGATCGGCATCTTTTTGTGCTAAGTCGGGCCTGCCCACATCGCCGACAAATAAAGTATCGCCTGTAAATACTGCATGCGGATTACCCTCTTCATCTTTTAATAAATAACAGGAAGATTCAAGGG
>JBJXDV010000010.1:0-7596 GCA_046153465.1 Chitinophagaceae bacterium | reverse complement strand
TACCCACTGCAATTCTTCTGGCAGCTACTTTTAAATCAGCATCTGCTTCTACAACACAGGGATCTTTCCCACCCAATTCTAGCGTTACGGGCACTAGGTCTTTAGCGGCCAATTGATAAATGGCTTTGCCAACTGGTATACTACCGGTATAGAATACATGATCGAATCGAAAATTATTCATCATTTCCGGAACAATGATTGCTCCCTCTCCCTGCACAACATAAGCCAGTTGTACAGCGAATGTTTCCTTTATGAGTTGTTCAATAACCAACGCTGTAGCGGGGGCAAATTCACTTGGTTTAATAATTACACAGTTACCTGCAGCAATAGCGCCCACTACTGGAATCAATAATAATTGTAGCGGAAAATTCCATGGACCAATAACCAGTACCACCCCACGAGGAGATTGATAAATATAACTTGAAGAAGGAAGGTTTAATAAATTAGTACCTACTTTTTCAGGACGCATCCAATCCCGGAGGTGTTTTAGGGTATGGTTTATTTCCTGAATCAATAAGCCTGTTTCAGTAACCCAGCATTCTTCTACTGTTTTTTTTAAATCATGCTGAAGTGCCTTATTGATTTGAACTTCGTATTTAAGAACAGTCTTTTTGAAGGCAAGTAATTGTGTATGGCGAAATTCGAACGACCGGGTATTACCGTTGTTAAAAGTAGCTACGTTGTTGTTGAAGAATAGGTAAAAGCTCCATATGACTGAATTTATGTTATTGTAGCATTACTAAATAGGTTTCCTATTTTATCAAAATCAACATTGCCTCCGGAAAGGATGATCCCTATTCGTTTCCCCGCAAATTTTTCTTTATGTTTAAGAAGGGCGGCAAGCGGCACTGCGCAAGAAGGCTCGATAATGATTTTCATTCTTTCCCAAATCAGGCGCATAGCTTCTAAAATTTCTCTATCAGAAACAATCAGCACCTCTTTTACATGTTCGCGTATGATGGTAAACGTTTTTACACAAAGACTGGTTAGTAACCCATCAGCTATTGTATTTGCCTGCGAGCTTTCTATTTTACCACTTTGCATAGAACGAAAGGTATCATCGGCCCCTTCAGGTTCACCTGCAATAACAATGGTAGCTGGCGACAAATACTTTGAAGCTAATGCAGTTCCACTTAGTAATCCACCACCGCCCACCGGTGCAAGTATAAAATTAAGATCAGTTGTATCTTCTATCAATTCCTTTGCGCTTGTCGCCTGACCGGTAATTACATCATAATTGTCGAAAGGATGTATCTCTGTTGCTCCTGTTTCTGCAATTACGTTAGCAAGTGTTGTTTCTCTTGCCAGTAAGGTTGGTTCACATTCAATAATTTTTCCACCATATCCTGCTACACCTTTCTTTTTTATTAAAGGGGCAGTGCGTGGCATTACAATAAAAGTAGGTGTATTCAATATTTTTCCAGCGCGGGCGATGGCCTGTGCATGATTGCCAGAAGAATGAGTGGCCAATCCTTTTCTTACCTGGGCTTCTGTTAGCAATAATGCGGCGTTCATAGCGCCTCTTGCTTTAAATGCACCTACTTTTTGAAAATTTTCGCATTTAAAAAAAATCCGGCATCCGCTTATTTTATCGATTGCTTCGCAGGTTAATACAGGTGTACGATGTATATAAGGCCTGATACGATCATGTGCCTCTTTAATATTTTCGAGCGTAATCATTTTTATAATAATATTGATTAAATCAACGCAAAGGCAAATTAGCAAATTACCCGCCATTGGCAGGTTAGAATCTTTTTCCCCCTGAAACTAACTATGGTTTTTAAGGAAATAGTATTTAATAGCCTGATCAGAGAAGTATAGCCTAACCAGATGATTTTGTAGATTCGCTCAATGATGAACCACGATTATTATATGTCTCTTGCCCTTAAAGAAGCCAAACGTGCCTTTGAAGAAGAAGAAATACCTATTGGTGCAATTGTAGTATTAAATGATAAAATTATAGCCCGGGGTTATAACATGACTGAAAAGTTAAACGACCCTACTGCTCATGCAGAAATTATAGCACTAACTTCTGCCTTTAATTTTTTAGGGAGTAAATATTTACCCGATGCTACCTTATATGTTACAGTTGAACCCTGCCTGATGTGCGCGGGTGCATTGTATTGGAGTAAGATTTCAAAAATAGTATGGGGTTGTGATGATGAAAAAAATGGCCATAAACGAATTACAAAATTAGAATGGCCATTTCATCCCAAAACAGAAATTACAAAGGGAATATTGAAAGATGAATGCTCGGCCCTGTTAAAAGAATTCTTTCGTTCCAAAAGGTAAAATCACAATTTTCTTATTTTAATATTTTTAAGCGTAACACCTCCGCCATGATCCTGAATAGCAATATGACCTGTTTTTGACATACCATAGGTTTTAAGATCTTTCCATTTACTTCCTGCTTTTGTTTTTTCCCATTCAGGAGTCCAAAACTCGTATTCAACTACTTTGGTGCCATTTAGCCAATGTTCTACATGCGCGTTATTGACAATTATTTTTGTATGATTGTATTCATTCGCCAGCTTCATCACTTTTGCTATTGGTGCATCCATATCGTAATTAGCACCACTTAATTGTTTATCATTTAATTTATCAGGATAACCAAGATCATCGATTAACTGGTATTCGGGCCCTGATTCATAACTGGCGCCATTCTCTTCTGTGCAACGATAGATAATTCCACTATTGTGTTTTGGAGAAATTTTCCAATCAATAGTCAATTCAAAATTGTCAAACATTTCAACGGTAATTAAATCGGCTCTTTTTTTGACACCTGTTTCTTTGCAAAACAATTCTCCGTTGGCAATGGCCCAGCCATCCTGCTCTTTGCCCTGATAACTTTTCCATCCGGTGGTGGTTTTACCATCAAACAATAATTTCCATCCTTCTTTTTTTTCTTTTTTAGTAAGGGTATTATCTTTATTTTCTTTGGTAGTATAAAAAGATAATAAACTGCCGATACCAGCTAGGATCATTAAAATTTGAAAAAATTTTCTCATCTTGATATTTTTTAACTGATTAATTGCATTTTGAAAGGATCCCATTTAATTGCTTTTTCCTGGAAATAACTATCGTTACATAAAACAGCAGGTGCTGCTGCACGATAGCCGAAGGCAGCATCTTCAATTACTGCTTTCCCCCCACGAATAGCTCGCGCCCAATTATAAAAATGGTCGTAATGAGCACCTTTGTAACCTTGCTCTACTGTATAAATAGTACTATCGGGTTCAGGCATCTTTTTACGGTCATAATCAGGTGCATATTGTTTTTGCTTCAATATGGTGGCATAGTTATCCGGTGGATAAGAAAAATTACGATAGAGTGTCACTTTTTCCCAATCAACAATCATATAGCCTTCATTGCCAACCAATCTGAAATAGGAACCATCGCGGGTACTATCTACAAAGTTTACACGAAGTGATAAGTTAAAAGCAGGATGTTTTTCTGTTTGCGGATAGTCGAACATACCCAACAAAACATCTGGAACATCCCTTCCATCTTTCCAGTAACGCAACCCACCTGTTGCCATAATTTTTGTTGGGCCCATTGAACTGATGATATAATGCAGGCTTGATAATAAATGTACAAACAAATCGCCTCCAACCCCGGTTCCATAATCACGAAAACAGCGCCACCGAAAGAAACGTCTAGGATCAAACGCTACATTCGGCTTATCTTTCAAAAATCGCTTCCAGTCAATATTCTGTGTTGAAGCATCTGCAGGCATATCGTATTGCCATGCACCACCCGGTGTATTACGGGCCCAAAATCCTTCTACATAATTAAGTTGGCCAATAGCACCCGATTCAAACAATTGTTTTGCTTTATCATTTCCTAAAGAACTCATACCCTGGCTGCCCACCTGCAATATTTTATTTGTTCGTTTTTGCGCTTCAACCACAGCAGTTCCTTCATTAATATTTTGAATCATTGGTTTTTCAACATAAACAGATTTACCATTGTTCATAGCATCAACAGCAATATCCTTATGCCAATGGTCGGGTGTAGCTATTATCACTGCATCAATATCCTTTCGGGCCAATATTTCTTTATAATCGCGTGTGGTAAAAATACCGGCTCCATATTTTTTGCGTGCCTGTTCAAGGCGGCCATCGTACAAATCACAAGCGGCAATCAATTTTACGCCAGGAATAGTAATGGCGGTATCTGTATCTGCGTTGCCCATTCCACCTGCACCTATCAACGCTATTTGAATTTGATCGTTGGGTCCAAATTTTTCTTCTTTTCTCAACAAAATCGAACTTGTTTTTTCGTTGGCAGAGGCGGCGGCAGGTAATAGGGCGGAGGCCATTACTCCTTTTGCAATTTTTCCAATAAATTTCCGGCGGGAGTTTTCAGAATCGGAATGGTATGCCATATAATTCTTAAATAAAAATGATTTGTAATAGAATAGAAAGATACTACAAATCTGCAATGTCATTTTTATAACTTATTAAATTATTGAAAGGCGGGCCAAAGTAATCGATTGCGTAATTCCGGATTGCGCAAAGTGCTTTATTGGTCAATCAGCCAACAGCCTGTAAATTTGTATTTGTACAAAATTTCCTAAAAAAATAAACAACATATTATGGCATTCACTCTTCCACCGCTTCCCTATGCACACGATGCATTGGAGCCGCATATTGATACACTTACGATGCAGATACACCATGGAAAACACCACCAGGCCTATGTAGATAATCTTAATAAAGCGATTGCCGGTACCGAGCATGAAAGCAAAAGTTTAGAAGAATTAGTAGCCAATGCGGGCAAAATTTCTCCTGTAGTGCGCAACAATGGTGGTGGACATTGGAATCACCATTTCTTTTGGGAAAGTTTGGAAGAGAATGCAGGCGGGATGCCTTCCGGTAATTTGGCAGAGGCGATTCATACGGCCTTTGGAACTTTTGATGTATTTAAAGAAAAATTTGCCCAGGCTGGATTGACCCGCTTCGGGAGCGGATGGGCCTGGTTAATTGTTAAAGACGGTAAACTGGAAATTTCTTCTACCCCAAACCAGGATAACCCTCTAATGGATATAGCCGAAGTAAAAGGAACTCCGATTCTTGGAGTGGATGTTTGGGAACATGCTTATTATTTGAAATATCAAAATAAACGGGCCGATTATCTTGGGGCATTTTGGAATGTCGTTAACTGGAAGAAAGTAGCCGAACGTTTCAAGGCTGCAGTGTAAATTGAATTACAATTTAACTAATAGGAGATTTACAAGTTTATTTGTTTGAAGGTTCAACGGAAGTAAAGCAACCTTAAGCTTTAATCTTTTAAGTTTTTTACTTAGCCACATGTACGACCTAATATTAAATAATATCTCACGCTTTATCGAATTAACAACTGAAGAAAGCCAATACTTTACTTCTTTATTAGCAATAAAAAAGCTTCGCAAACGGCAATTCTTACTTAAGGAGGGCGAGATTTGCAGATATCAATATTTTGTAACGCGCGGTTGCATTCGAACTTTTTACATCGACAACAAGGGGCTAGAACACAATGTGCAATTTTCAATTGAAGATTGGTGGTCGGGCGATATGCATAGTTTCATAACCCAGAAGCCTGGCCGATTTAATATAGTAGCTATTGAAGATTCTGAAGTCGTATGTATTGATAAACAATCGCAGGAAACTTTGTATGTACAATTGCCGAAATTCGAAAAATTTTTCAGACACTTATTACAAGGCGCATTCATAACCTTACAGGAACGGGTTCTTTCCAGCATGAGTGAAACAGCAGAAGAGCGTTATATAAAATTCAGGAGCAAATATCCTGAAATGGATAAGCGAATACCTAAAAACCAGGTGGCTAGTTTTCTTGGAATTACGCCCGAATCGCTGAGCCGTGTTCGAAGAGAATTATCGTTAAAAAAATAACAGTTCTATTATAGTAATAGAAGCTTTTGAAAATCTCCGATAGTTAATAGTTAAAAAATCCGTTACTTGCAATCCTGGCAGATATAGCCAGGAATTTTTATTAAAATTTAATTTCGATGAAAAATATTCAATGGATTGTTGGTGCTATACTTTTATTAGTAATTGCGTCCTGCGGTGGAAAACCTAAAAAAGTATTAATTATGGCGAGTGGGAAAATAACTGTAGAAGGCAATATGATTAAAGTAGAACCCGGAACCAGGCATAATGAAGAACTAATGATCGTGCAGGGTGACAAAATTTCGGTAAACTATGGGAGTACAACTACCGAACATACGGTGACAGAACCTGGGTTGTACCTTTTGAATATCAAAAACGATACGTTGGTAGGAAGTTATAAAAGAGTGGGAACTGAAAATAAAACAACGAGAGTAACTCAGGAAGAACTCCAAAAAAATATTGATAGCCTGCAACAACTTATGGCCGGCGCTAATGTAAATGCAACAAATAGAAATTTTTGTATAGCTCCGGGTAAGTTAACAATGATTACGTTGAACACCGAAGCACAAATAATAGGGCCCTATCTCAAAATGCCTGCCTCATTTGAAGGTGGTAAAGAGTATGAGATTTATAAATTTTCTACAAACAAGGAAATAATGGAAGTGGTTGATAAGCTGAAGAAATTGCAATAAAAGATAAAACAGAAATTAGGGAACCGGATCATACCCATGTCCGCCCCAGGGATGACAGCGGCTAATTCGTTTTATCGACAACCATATTCCTTTAAACAATCCAAATTTCTTTAATGCTTCAATAGCATAGTGCGAACAAGTTGGCGTATAGCGGCACTTTGGTCCTAGTATGGGAGAAATGATCCATTGATATATCTTTATCAATAAAACAAAAGGCAAACTAAGAAGTTGCAGCAATATTTTCATCCACTACTTTTATTAGTTTATCTAAAATTAATCTTGTTTTTTCTTTTACAAGCAAGTGATCGGGCAATTCCTTTCCAGTATAAATAAAAAATAAGGAGCATTGAAATTGGTGTGAAATAATTTTCTCCTGCAATTCACTTTTTTGCAAACGATAGGCTTCCCTTGTCAACCGTTTAATTCGGTTACGATCTGGCGCTCTTTTAAAATTTCTTGTGCCAACGCCAACACCAAACCGCAGTGAAGAGTCGGGAGCTGAACGCAGGGATCCGGAAGTAGGTAGCCTGAGGTCTGTAGCCTGAAGCCGTGGATCGTTAACAATTAGAGGAGATACAGAAACAGATTGAATGATATAGAAAATCTTAAACGGAAAAAGAAAAAAGCTTTTCCCTTCATTGAACAATTGTTCAATGAGCTTCCGGCTTTTAACCCGTTCTTTTTTCCCTAAAGTAAATTGCTTTGCCAAGTATAAAATAAAAATAGTTCCGTAGGTACGGAACTATAAAATTAGATATAATGTACTCCTGCATTAAACAGGAGTATGTTTTTTATTTTAATCCTCTCTCGTCAGAAACACTGAGTTTTCTACGGCCTTTTTTACGGCGACTTGCTAAAACAGCCCGGCCATTCGCAGTTTCCATGCGTTTACGAAATCCATGAACTGTTTTACGACGACGTTTATGCGGTTGAAATGTCCGTTTCATAATTAATATTTTTTTTCACTTTTTGAAATATGATCCTGGAGAAAGGGACCTGGTTTCAATCTCTCC
>JBJXDV010000009.1:0-31200 GCA_046153465.1 Chitinophagaceae bacterium | reverse complement strand
AACAGTATTCGTATTTGTAACAGTTTCTGAGTTTGTTCCGCCAATTTTCTTTTTGCGTTTGAAATGTTGCAGAATCGGTTCAATTACCCTGTAAATTATTTTTACATTTGTTGAAATGTTCTGGGCGTGTTGTCCTACCTGCTGCGCCTGATCAGAGACCTTATTACTGGCCTCGCTTATTTCTTTTGATTTTTTATTAATTTTTTCAGATGTTTCCACAACTTTTTCTGTGGCTGATTTCTTTTGAGCGGAACTATTGCCTATAGAACAATAGAGCGCAAGAAGCAAAATGATAATTTTTTTCATGTGAAAAGACTTATTGTTAATTTGAATAGCTCTAACACGAATAGGAATTGGGTCATAAATTAGATCAGGCATAATCTTTTTTATTACTACTTGTTGAAGTAGCTGGAGGTTTCTGACTTCTTTTTTGCAGGTGGAAAAAAATCGAGTGTTGACAGGTTTGATAGTATACATAGAAAGAGTTTTAATGACAAAAAAATAATTTGCTATAAATAACAACATAGGTTCCTGTTTTATTTAGATCGGGAAGTAAACCCATCCTTCGATTGTTGCATTTAATAAGTAAAATATTACAGGTAGAGTTTTCGTCGGTACGAACCTGGATTAGCGGGATCGTTTCCGTTCTTATGCGGCTTTTTAACCAGAAAAAGGCAGGTGATAATCGAGTATTCAAATATTTCATACCATTTTTTTTTACAAGTCAAATCTAAAACCGGTTGTATGCTATTATTTGTTTCAATCGATGAACGACACTTATAATCGACAGAGGTATTGGAAATACCCTTTTAGTAGTATGTTTTTCGTGGTTAGCAGTGAAAAGAGTAAATTTGAAAAGGACTCAAATGGACGTATTAACCAATGAATGCAGCGAAGAAAATTTTCAATTGTATTATTGCAGATGATGATGAGATAGACAGGCTCACTACGCTCTCGTTTTGCAGGAAGTATCCTTTCTTACAAATCAATGGTGTTTTTGAATCTGCCCAAAAGGTTTTAGAATTTACAAAGCAGCAAACGGTTGATGTATTGCTACTTGATATAGACATGCCGGGTATGAGCGGAATTGAGTTACGCAAACAGCTGGAACATATACCGGCCTGCATTTTTATTACTTCTCATCCCGAGTTTGCGTTGGAAAGTTTTGATTTGGCCGTACTCGATTTTCTTGTTAAACCCTTAAAAGCAATTCGTTTTGCCACGGCGATGCAACGGCTGGAAGATTATTTGGATACCAGGCATAAAGCCGAATTACTTGATTACACCCTTGGAGGCGATACTCTTTTTATTAAGGATGGACACGATCATTTTAAGATTCAACTGCATGATATCATTTACCTGGAAGCATTGAAAGATTATACCGGAATTATTACAGAGAAAAAGAAATATTGCGTACTAACGCCATTGGGCAATCTGTTGAAAGAACATACCTTTCAAAATTTTGTTCGTATTCATAGAAGCTATGCCGTGCAAAAGCATTTTATTAATAAAATTTCAGCCAAAGAAGTCTACGTAAATAATATTAACCTGCCTGTAGGGCGGAGCTATAAAGATGTATTAAACCTGCTAAAATTGTAACGTTGTGAAAATGGCTTTTCTGATGGCCTGTTCATTTTCGGCCTTAACTGTAATGACTCAAACAAGGGGAGTAGGATTGATTGATTCATTGGTTTATCAATTGAAGCAGACTACCAACGATACAGCCAGTTCAAATCTCAGCAAATCGATATTTGATGAATACCTTTATATTAATGTAGATAGTGCACTGTTCTATGCACGTGAGGGGTTGCGCTATCGAACAAGAATGAATTGGCCAGACGAGTTACCTATTGGTTTTATAACAATTGCAACGGCATTTTCCAGGAAAGGAAATTATGATTCTTCCATGCATTATTATAATAAAGCCCTGGCTTTAATCGAAAAATTAAAGCCGGATAGCTTTAATATTGCCAATCATGTAACTGCATTGATTAATATGGGATCTACTGTTGGCGGACTTTTATCTGATAAAGTTGCTGCAATGGGTTACTATATAAAGGCGCTAGAGCTTGCAGAAAAAAATAACGATGCAGAACGTATCATGTTTTGCAATCATAATATTGCCACGATTTATTCTGTACAAAACAATTATGAAAAGGCCCTTGATTACAGTTTTAAGGCGTTAGCTTATGCCGGGAAAACTGGATATCCTGATGATTCTGCGATGGTAATGCTGACAATTGGAATAGTCTATTATAGAATGGGGGATTCGACTAAGGCTGAGGAATATTTTAATAAAGCTTTGCCGATCTATGAGAAAGTAGGCAATAAAAATGGAGTTGCCAAAACGTATTCTAATCTTACATTGGTGAAAAAGGACATAGTTGTTAAGATAGAGTTCCAGGTAAAAGCCATTCAATTGCTGGAGGAGCTTGGATCTAAGGATACGGATATAGTTATAGCATATGGGAACCTGGGAGAGTTCTATTTGGACCTTGTTCGGTTTGATTCGATGAACCATGTAAAGCATGGAGGAATCGTTCCAGTTGGAAGGAAAGCGATTATGAATAAATCAGAGAATTACCTTTTAAAGTCGATCAAGATGGCAGAAGAAATTGGCGATATTGAAGACGTAGCTTATTTTACGAATGTATATTCCCAATTGCTGCTGGAAAAAAGAGATTTTAAAAATGCCTATGTGAATCTCCGCAATTATCACCGCATACATGACTCATTGTTTTCACAGGAAACCAAAAATAAGATTGCTGGGGTTGAAGCACAGAAAGAGGTTTCAATTAAAAACAGGGAGATTGAAATAAATAAACTAACACTCGCAAATCAGCAAAAAAAATTATTAGCAGTATTTGGAACTTTGTTATTCGTTAGTATTATTGGAGGGTTGCTTTTTTGGCAAAATCGTACGCGTAAAAAAACCAATACAACCTTAATGGTTTTGAACAATGAACTCGATGAGTCCAATAAAATTAAAACAAAGTTTTTCAGTATCCTGAGTCATGATTTAAGAAGCCCGGTAGCCAATTTGATTAACTATTTGCATTTACAACAGGAAGCTCCCGACCTTGTAAACAAAGAATCAAGCGAGGCACATACAAAAAAAATTACTGCTTCAGCAGAAAATTTATTGGAAAATATGGAAGGATTGTTGCTATGGAGCAAGGGACAAATGGAAAATTTTAAACCTTCAAAAAAACCAGTTAGCGTAAGTAAATTATTTACTGACATTGAAAATAATTTTTTGGGAACAACCAATGTGAAAATTTGTTTTAGCAATGAGCAGCAACTATCCATTTTTACTGATGAAGACTATTTAAAAACAATCATGCGCAATTTAACCGGTAATGCAGTAAAGGCATTAAACGGAATAGAGGATGCCACGATTGAATGGAGAGCCTGGGAAGAAAACGCTCAGCAATTCTTGAGCATAACTGATAATGGCGCGGGGGTTTCAGATCAGCAATTACACGCATTAAATAATAGTGATGCGCTGGTAGGTATTAAGAGCGGGCTTGGACTTCACCTCGTTCGCGATATGGCAAAAGCAATTGCCTGCACTATTTCTGTAAATTCTATTCCCGGCAAAGGCACGAGTTTTCAATTGGCTATCTAAATTAGTAATTCAAGGAGCCAGAAGTCGAAAGCCAGTAGTCATAAGCAAGAAATAAATACAAGAAGCCAGAAGCAAAATACAATAAGCAAAAAGAAGAAACGAGAAAACAAAATTCAAAAATAAAATCTCTAAGGTTGCAACTTTTTATTTTCGACAAATAAAAGACTGATTTAAGTTAGGAATGTTAGAAAATAATAAATCTTTTTGTATTAAACAACCACAAACTTCTTCCTAATGGATCCGATCTCCCCGTATTTCTATTTCCTGCATTATTTTTGATTCATAGTTGAGCCATTCGCGCCAGCGCTTTGTAACTTTTTCTTTAGCGATATAAGTTTCCGCTAATTCAATAAACAATGTATAATGACCGGCTTCACTTTCCATAAAACGCCGGTAAAATTTTTGCAGGTATTCATCGTTCAATCCTTCGCTAAGTCTTTTGAATCGCTCACAACTTCTTGCTTCAATAAGAGCCATTGTTAATAATTGATCCAGCATTCTATCGTCTTTCGCACCACCCCTTTGCTGAAATTCAATTAATTTATTTACATATTCGTCTTTACGTTGCTTACCTAATTTCCAACCTCGTTTTTGAAGTTCATTTAATACCATTCGAAAATGGCCCCATTCTTCTGTAACAATAGGAGCTAATTCGTTTACCAGTTTTTCTTTTTCAGAATACCGTTGTATCAGCGAAATACAGGTGTTGGCAGCTTTTTGTTCGCAATACGCATGATCGGTGAGAATCGCTTCTAAACTAATGCCTGCAATAACCGCCCATCTTGGATCGGTAGGTAGCTGCAATCCTAATATATTTTTTACATTGTGGTTTGATTCCATATCAATTGAAAAAATGAAAGCAAAGGTATACCTAAATGTTCTTTTCTTTGTAATGTATGAAAGAAGATTTTTTACAAAAGAAATTAGTGGAGAGGCAGGAGCAGCATGCCTATCGTTCACTAAAAAATGCTGCGGGGATGATTGATTTTTGTTCCAATGATTATTTGGGTATTGCCTGTAATCCATCGTTAACATCCGTAATGCCAATAACCTTGAAGCATGGATCAACTGGTTCGCGACTGCTGGCTGGTAACTATTCATTGATTGAAGAAACGGAGCAATTCATAGCCTCCTTTCATCAGGCAGAGGCCGGATTAATTTTTAATTCCGGATATGATGCAAATGTTGGTTTATTAAGTTGCGTTCCACAGCGTGGCGATACTATTTTATATGATTACCTTTCGCATGCATCTATCCGTGATGGAGTTCGGCTGAGCTTTGCAGAGTCTTTTTCTTTTTTACATAACAATCTCGATAACCTGGAGGAAAAATTAAAGAAAAGCAGTGGGAATCGATTTGTTGTAACTGAATCAGTATTTTCAATGGATGGTGATCAGGGGTTATTAAAAGAAATCAGTTTGCTTTGCGACCGATATGAAGCCAATCTTATAGTAGACGAAGCCCATGCAACGGGGGTAATGGGAATAAATGGCGGTGGACTTGTACAGGATTGTCAATTGCAGGCAAACTGTTTTGCAAGAATTCACACGTTTGGAAAAGCGGTGGGTTGTCATGGTGCTATTGTTTTGGGTAGCCAGACACTTCGAAATTATTTGATTAATTTTTCGCGCCCATTCATCTATTCTACTGCATTACCCGAAACCAGCATCCAGGCGATTAAGTCTTCCTACCTCCTTTTTCCAACAATGAAAAAAGAAAGAGAACAACTGACAAGGTTAATCACTACTTTTCAAACGGCTGATTTAAAGTTTCGGAAATTGAAAAGCAGTACACCAATTCAGGGTATTATCGTTCCGGGTAATCAGGAAGCGAAAGCAATAGCAGCTCAATTACAATCCAATCGTTTGGATGTACGACCCATTTTATATCCAACGGTTCCGTTGAACAGCGAGCGATTACGGATCATATTGCACGCGTTCAATACAATGGAGGAAGTAAATTCTTTAATCAGCTTATTACAATAATTACTATTTATTTTCTTTTTTTATTTGTGGAATATAATAAGTGTTTTGAGGACCATTTCCTTCAATTTGCATGGTGCATGCCTCTTTAAACCATTCGAAATGGGGCTGATCCGCCGGTATAATAATAAAACTTCCGGGTCCATAGGGTTTCAACGGTTGTGTAGTATCGAGTTTTTCACCGAAGCCCATATATACCGATCCTTTAATGATGGTAACATATAAATGTTCGTTGTGGATATGTGGTTCGCCGATATAGCCTGCGGGAAAATCGGATCGTTCAATAAAAAATCCTTTCTTATCCCGGCTGCTCACTAAATAGGTATTGTGTCGCCCACTTTGAAGAGTGGTATCCTTGGCAGGGGGTACAATCATTTCAGCAGTAGAAGTAGGAAGGGGGCGGGCGAGATCGGGAGATGGAGGCTTATTTTCTTGTTGCTGGCAACCTAACCAGGGTACCAAAAGCAACGCAATGGTATATACAGGAAGCTTTTTCATAGCAAAAAATTTGGTGAATAATTAGAAAGAACTTCAAGTAAGTTAACAAAATGGACACGGTAAAACAATTATATAAATGAAACAATTGTGCGTTTTATCAGGCGATAAAAAAAACAATTGTTTTGAGCTGCTAAATCACCCGTATTAATTTGAACGTCGTATTGGTGTTGATCGTTTCTTCAAAAGTTAAGGTTGCTATTTTTATACTTCTTCGTTGGAATTCCCAAAAAAAAAATTACTTTTAAAACTTATAATCTGAGTAGAACAATCTTAGCTATATGAGAAAAATTCCTTTTGCCATTTCCATTTTTAGTACGATTGGCCTTGTTTGGGTATTAAACAAACCATGGGGTAGTATTCCTGTATTGGGTAAGTTCTTTAGTCCTCAACATGGTTTTTGGCAGAATGCCGAAAATACCAATCTGGAATCAACCATTTCATTAAATTTTCCAGAATTAAAAGATAAAGTGGATGTTTATTTTGATGAGCGATTGGTTCCGCATGTATTTGCACAAAATGAATCGGATTTATTTTTTACACAGGGATACCTACACGCAAAATACAGGTTGTGGCAAATGGAATTTCAAACGCATGCAGCTTCCGGTCGTTTGAGTGAAATTTTAGGGGGCGGTGAAAAAAATATTTATGTAGACTTTGATCGCCAAATGCGGAGACTCGGAATGGTATACGGTGCAAAAAAAGCAGTGGAAGCAGCGGATAAAGAACCTGGTACCAAATTAGCCTGCGATGCTTATACGGCAGGTGTAAATGCTTATATCGGTGAATTAACAGAGGCCAATCTTCCATTGGAATATAAATTAGTTGGCTACAAGCCCGAGCTTTGGACCAATCTTAAAACAGCGTTGTTCCTCAAATATATGAGCCTCGATTTAAGCGGTGCTGAAAATGATTTTGAATTTACCAATGCAAAATCAATTTTTTCTAAAGAAGATTTCGATAAAATTTATCCCGTTGTTCAGGATTCTTTAGACCCTATTGTAAGCAGGGGTACACCTTTTGATGTGCCGGCGCGAAAGCCTGTGTTACCTAAAGATGTAGATTCATTGTATTACCATTGGAAAGAAACGGTATCAATTATTCAGCAAAAGCCAGATAAAGATAATGGCAGTAACAATTGGGCCGTAGCTGGTTCAAAAACACAAAGTGGAAGGCCCATTCTTTGTAATGATCCTCATCTAAGTTTGAACATGCCATCTCTTTGGTTTGAAATGCAATTGAGTACGCCACAGTTTAATGCTTATGGCGCCAGCTTTCCCGGAGCTCCCTGTATAATTATTGGGTTTAACGATAGTACCGCCTTTGGTTTTACGAATGCAATGCGTGATGTACGTGATTATTATTCGATTCAGTTCAAAGATAAAAGCAGGAAGGAATATCTTTTTAATGGTGAATGGAAGGCTTCGCAATTAATGATTGATACATTTATGGTGAAGGGTCAACCCGCCATCCATGATACGGTTGCCTATACTATTTTTGGCCCGGTGATGTATGATGCTTCCTTTACAGGTTTAGGAGCAAAGCGGACCGATGGAAAAAATTATGCGGTTCGGTGGAAAGCGCATGATGCTTCCAATGAGCTAATGATTTTTTATCAACTTAACCATGCCAATAACTATAATGATTATTACAACGCCCTTCAATACCTGAGTTGCCCCGGGCAAAATTGTTTGTTTGCCTCTAAGGCCGGAGATATAGCTATATGGCAACAGGCAGAATTTCCTGCAAAATGGAAAAGGCAGGGCGATTTTGTAATGCCGGGTATTGATAGTAGTTATATGTGGCAGGGGATGATCCCGCGTTCAGAAAATCCACACCAGGTAAATCCGCTAAGAGGTTTTGTAAGCAGTGCTAATCAATTACCGGTTGATTCTACGTATCCTTATTATATTGGAGGGCATCACGATTTGTATCGCGGCAGTACTATAAACCGATATCTGTCAAAAATGAATGGCATCACTCCTAAAAATATGGAACAATTACAAACTGAAAATTATAATCTTTTTGCAGAAACAGCATTGCCGGTATTGTTAAGCCATATTGATGTCGCTTCTCTAAATGCTACTGAAAAAGAATATTTCGATATTGTGAGGAACTGGAATAAAAAAAACGATCCGAATGAAAAAGGAGTGGCCGTTTTTACAACATGGTTTGATAGCCTCGAAGTTGGCATTTGGGCGGATGAATTTGCGAATGTTCCCCGGCCGGTTGATATGCCAGAATCGTTTACTACTATTGAAGCACTACTAAAAGATTCAGCATTTAAGTTTATTGATGATATAAATACTCCTGATAAGGAAACCTTAAAACAGGTAGTAACAACCGCTTTTAAGAAAGCAGTACCCGCTCTTGCAGCAGCAGATAAAGAAGGCTTATTGAGCTGGAGTAAGTTTAAAGACAGCGGCATACAACATTTACTTCGGTTGGCTCCCTTTAGTAAGCTTCATTTAATTACCGGGGGCGGATTGAATGTTATTAATGCCACTAAAAAATTTCATGGACCTAGTTGGAGAATGGTGGTTCAGTTAACAGATAAAACAGAGGCTTATGGAATTTATCCGGGTGGGCAAAGTGGCAACCCTGGTAGTAAATACTATGATACGTTTGTTGACAATTGGGCAGCGGGTCAATATTATTCACTATGGGTAATGAGAAGAGAAGAGGCTGCGGATAAAAGAGTGATTATGAAAATGAGTTTTGGGAAGTAGAGAATAGAACAAAGAGACAAACAGGCAAAGAGCTAAAGAGAAAAGAGCTAAAGAGAAAGGAGCTAAAGAGAAAGGAGCTAAAGAGAAAGGAGTTAAAGAGAAAAGAGATGAAGAGTAAAAGTGCGGTTAATAAAAAGTAGTAAGTATGGAATAGAGAGCAGGGTGGAATGAATACAAAGTGTAATTAAATGTAGTTTTAATGGGAGGCTCTGTATTAATGACCTTTAGTGATAAAAAGAACTCAGCATTATTTTTTAGCTAAGAGGTTAAAGAGAAAAGAGAATAAAAGAGTGCTGTTCGTACCAATCGCAAACTCTCCTCCTTTGTCTCCTTTCTCTTTTGAACCCTTAGTAATTATTTTAATAAATTACCGATAATGAAATTTTTAGCGGCTTTGCTTTTAACTGCTCTGCTTTCGTTTGTGGCATGTTTATATCTTCCCTGGTGGAGTATTGCTGTTGCTTCTTTTTTGGTAGCACTGCTTATCCATCAACAACCTGTTAAAGCCTGGTTAGCGGGGTTCTTTGGATTATTTTTATTATGGACAATTCTTGCTTATTGGAAAGATGCGTTGAATGATGGAATACTTTCTCACCGTATTGCGGAAATTTTACCACTGGGAGGATCTTCTTTTATGCTGATACTTATTACAGGATTTATCGGAGCTCTTGTTGGAGGCATCGCTGCTTTAAGTGGAAGTTATTTCCGAAAACCATAAGATGCTAAAAAATTGTACCGGGCGTGTATGTGTTAAATTTTTAATTCGCATAGGCATTATTGATACGTATAAACCTGTGCAGAATTGAGTAGGCAAAAATTGATCTACGCAAGCCCCGATTATATATTTTTTTAATAGTTGAATTTCAACATATGGCTTATGCAGACTTTTGCAAACATATTTCTCTGGCCCGTTTGATAGGAGATGGTAAATCCATTTTGAAACCATAGTTCGGGGTAAGGATCTATAGGTAATGTGGAGAATGATGTTAAAAAAATGATAACCCTCTAATCAACTCCGTTAAGTAACATTCTATCGTTAATTTCGTTTCACAAGTACATGTCTAAATTTTTACTAACTTCTTTATTGTTATGTTGGTTGGTTCAAACGCAGGCCGGCCGAATTAGCGGAATAGTTACCGATGATAAAGGGCACCCTCTTCCTTTTGCATCCATATTGGTGAAAGGAACTACCAAAGGCACTACTGCCAATAATCAGGGTAAGTATTTTCTTGAAATGGAAGCTGGCGATTATACTATCATTGCCCAGTATGTTGGATACAACAGGGTGGAAAAAAAAACTATCGTTGGTGAACAATCGGTTATTCTAAACTTTGAACTGTCACTTTTGCAACTAGCCCTTAAAGAAGTAGTGGTTCGGGTGGGTGGGGAAGATCCGGCCTATGAAATTATCAGAAACGCTAATAAAAAACGCGGCAGTTACGAAAACCCGCTCGATTCGTTTACCTGTGAAGCTTATATAAAGACATTAATCAAAACACGAAAACTGCCTAAAAAAGTTTTCGGACAAAAAATAGAGGAAGATGACAAAAAGGATATGGGTGTAGATTCAATCGGAAAAGGAATTATTTTTCTTTCAGAATCACTAACCAAAGTAGCATTTAAAAAACCAAATAGAACAAAACTGGAGGTTCTATCGGGCAGGCAGAGTGGCTCAATGGGCTACGGATTTAATTTTCCCACGTTCATAAATTTTTATTCGAACAACGTAAATATAATAGGATCGCAATTGAACCCCCGTGGTTTTGTTTCGCCTATTGCTGATGGTGCGATTAATTTTTATAAATATAAATACCTTGGTTCTTTTTGGGAAGATGGAAAAGAAATCAATCAAATAAAAGTAATTGCCCGGCGAAAGTTTGAGCCTGTATTCTCAGGTATCATAAATATAACGGAAGGCGACTGGCGTATACATAGTCTTGATTTAATGGTTACCAAAGAAGCACAATTAGAATTGATGGATACGCTTACCATTAAGCAAATACAGGTTCCCTTGTCGGCAGATATTTGGAGAACAAAGGATCAGGTCATCACCTTTACCTTCAAAATGTTTGGGATAGACGCTACCGGTAGTTTTTTAAACGTTTATAACAAATACGATATTAACCCGGCGTTCCGAAGAAAATATTTTAACAATGTGGTTGTGCAGTATGATACTGCGATCAATAAAAAGTCAAAATCTTATTGGGATTCGGTTCGCCCCGTACAACTGGAACCGGAAGAAGCCAAGGATTATAAGATTAAGGATAGCGTTTTTGCCATTCGGCGTGATTCCGCATTTTCTAAAAGAAATATTGATTCCCTTCGCAAAAAGCAGGGTCCTGTAAAATTAAAGCAAGTATTTTGGACAGGATTCAACCGGTCCGATTTTCGCCCCAAAAATCCTCTAACCATTTCTTTGGAGCCTTTGCTGAGGAGTATTCAGTACAATACGGTAGAAGGATTGGTGACCCGACTTAATTTTTCTATCCGAAAAAATATTCCAGGATGGAAAGAACAGGTAACTATCTCACCCAAGATTAGATATGGATTTAGTAATACACACCTTAATGCATCCACGCAAATTTCCTTTAGTAAAAGATCCTTTACCTGGGATAACGATGGCGGCACTGCGAATCGTAGAATACTGAGCTTTGAAGGAGGAAAAAGAGTAATACAGTTTAATAACGAAAACCCAATAACACCATTGGTGAATAGT
Organism: Chitinophagaceae bacterium; assembly: GCA_046153465.1. GTDB lineage: Bacteria > Bacteroidota > Bacteroidia > Chitinophagales > Chitinophagaceae > Endoryza. The sequence continues at coordinate 19,650 of JBJXDV010000009.1, read as the reverse complement.
ATCTACACATTAGTCGGGCGCGAAAATTATATGAAAATTTATGAAAGTTGGTTTGGCGAAGTGGCGTATTCAAACAGAATGGATAATGGATTACAGTTTGCTATAAAGGGAGTTTATGAGGACCGTTTGCCAATCAACAACACAACTAACTTTTCTTTTTTTGGAAATAAACAAACAAAACTATTTACTGATAATTATCCATTCGAAAAAATCGGCACCCAATTTTTGCGGCATCAGGCCCTTGTGGCATCTATAACTATTGAATTTAAACCGGGTCAGCGATATATTCAATTTCCATTTGGGAAACGAGCTATCGGTTCGAAATATCCTACATTGGCATTCGCCTATGATAAAGGGATTAGCAACCTTTTTGGCAGCGATGTTGATTTTGATAAATGGAAGTTTACCGTTTGGGATGATATCAATTTGAAACTCGCCGGAAAATTGCGTTACCGGGTTGGTATAGGTGGATTTATAAACGATAAGTCGGTTTTTATACAGGATTACCAGCATTTTAATGGCAATCAATTATTATTTGCCAGCGAATACTTAAACAGCTTTCAGTTGGCGCCTTATTATGCTAATAGTACAACTGCAAAATTTTATGCGATAGGTCATTTGGAACATCATTTCAACGGACTGCTCACCAATAAGATTCCATTTTTCCGTCGATTAAACTGGCATCTTGTTGGAGGAGCAAATGCATTCTTTGTAAACGGGAATAATAATTATGCAGAAGTATTTGCAGGGTTGGAGAATATTTTCAAAGTAATACGTCTTGATGTTGTTGCCTCCTATCTTAATGGTAAAAATGGTGCCGTTGGGTTGAGGCTTGGTTTGGGAGGTTTATTGGGTAATAGTATTCAGATTAACAGATAAGAATTTACTACGAATAATAGTTTAAGAAAAATTGATAAGAGAATAATAATATTGAGCGACTCGCTGGTCATTCAATTGTTACGTTTCATAGTACCGTGATGGTTGGCGCTTTACTAATCATTAAAATAGTGAAAGGCTCTCAACAACTTTCTATCTTCCTGTCTTACTTGTATCTTTGCTGCGCTTTAAAAATTTTGCCCAACCTGCTATTGGGTCCTGCATTGCAGGATAAAATTTATATACTATGGCATCTTTACACAATCGTATCTCGCGAAGGGAATTGAAAGATCGTATACTTAACGATCCAACGCCCAGAATTACACTTTCGTTTTATTGCTATTTTTTAATTGAAGAACCAGCCGTTTTTCGAAATGACTTATATAGAAATTTAAAAGAGCTTGATATCATGGGGAGAATATACCTCGCACACGAAGGTATTAATGCACAAATAAGCCTTCCTGCTGCCAATCTTGCCAGTTTCAAAGATTATTTATATAGTATTAACCCTATGAATGGATTGCGGTTAAATATAGCCGTTGACGATGATGGGAAGAGCTTTTACGTACTGGATATAAAGGTTCGTTCTAAAATAGTTGCTGATGGTATCAATGACCCTTTATTTAATATGTCCAATAAAGGGCGGTATGTGAATGCAGAACAGTTTAATAAGCTGGCCTCCAATTCTTCCACCATTGTTATTGATATGCGTAATCACTATGAATATGAAGTGGGCCATTTTGAAAATGCAATAGAAATTCCCAGCGATACTTTTCGGGAACAGTTACCCATGGCCGTTGAAATGATGAATGGCGATCGAAACAAGAATATTATAATGTATTGTACTGGCGGAATTCGTTGCGAAAAGGCCAGTGCATTTATGTTACATAATGGGTTTGCGAATGTATTTCATTTGGAAGGAGGTATTATTAATTATGCACAGCAGGTAAAAGAGAAGGGACTGGAAAATAAGTTTCATGGAAAAAATTTTGTTTTTGACCAGCGGCTGGGAGAGCGCATTACTCCGGAGATCATTGCCAATTGCCACCAATGCGAAAAGCCTGCCGATGATCATGTTAATTGTGTGAACGATTCATGCCACTTGCTTTTTATTCAATGTGAAGACTGTAAGAAATTAATGCAGGGCTGTTGCAGTAAGGAATGTTTTGAATTTATTCAATTGCCCGCCGATCAACAAAAAGAGTTAAGAAAAGGAATTGATAAGGGAAGAAATGTATTTAATAAGTCAAAGGCATTAATACAAACAAAAATTAAGGTTATTAAAGATTGATGTTAGAGTGTTTTGATATAATTGGCCAGGGTGATCGTTGGCTTTCCTAGTTCCTCCCAGGCAGCTTCACTTGAAAATTTTTCAGGATACTTGTTTAAGGCTTCACATATTCGACTCGCATAATTCATTTTTCGGCTGAAAATTCCTGCAATTTTTAGTAGCAGTAGCGGAGCCTTCATTATTTTTAGTGGTTTCCTGTAATTCGCCACAATAATACTAGAAGCCTCATTCCATGTGTAGGGCTCCGGCCCTTGAATCGTATATTCCTGATTGTTATTACCTGCAATTTGAAAAGCCCTTGCTACTTGTTTTCCATAGTCTTCTCCGGCAATAAACCACATGGGAGCGCTCGACCCGGCAGTGAGCAATAATTTGCTGCCATTAATTAGATCCCTGTTTACAGTTTCCATAAAGCTGGAAGGATAAAATATGGAATAAGGAATACCGCAGGATTTAATTTTTTGAACAGCATCTAATTTTAATTGGAATATCCACCAATCAAAGCCGTTAGTTCCATCATAATCTTGTACAAGAGATGAAAGCAATGCAATTCGTTTAACACCACAATCCTTTGCTGCATCAATTATATTGTCAATTCCCTCTTTTTCCTGCATACGATCTGAAGGCCGGGCCGTTCGATCGGGACTTACGCTGATATAAACGCAATCCTGGTTTTTTAAGCCGATTAATAATTGACGCTTATTAAAAACATCTGTTTCAATAACCGTCAATCCGGGAAATAAGGCCCTCGCCTTTTGTACATTTTTTGCCAACAGGGTTATGTCAAAGCCTGCTTTCACGAGTTGTTCTGTAACCGGTTTTCCAATCATACCGGTTCCGCCAATGATCGCAATTTTTTTCATAGTACCACTTAATTAATAAAAGGAATTTTGTAGAAGGCCTGAATAAGTGATACCAATACGAATACCATATAAAGAGATGAAAATAAAAAAATCTGCCATTTTTTTGTACATAAATAATAACCCACCAGCGGCAAAAGTTGAAGTGCATGTAGTCCAAAAAAATGTGATACGCGCAAGTCTCCGTACTGCTTACTCCAGTTTAACAAAGGTAGCCCGGGGCTTCCATCAACATTACCTACGGTATGCGCTAAGCGCTGGGCCATGATGCCGCCCTCAAATGAAAAAATTACAAACAATAAAATGCCAAGCCGAATACCCCAGAGGTAGGTTTCCGAAATAGGAAAGCTTTTTTGTTTGAAGAAAAGAAAACCTATGTACAATGTCCAAGTGGTTAATAAAACTATCGCGACACCCATTGCCATGAATAAATAAGAATAGAATGGTGTAGAAATATTAAAATGAGATAAACGTCCATTGGAAGCTTGCCAAACAATTATTGCCAGTTCAAAAATCATTACGATAATAACCATCCAGGAATAAATTCGAACCTTGGCCTGCTCTTTTAGATAGAATAAATACCAGGCCATTGTCCAGCTAAATAGTACTACCGATAGAAAAAACTTAAGTGGCTTTATCCATGCATTAATGCCGGCAACAAATGTTAAATCCTGCTGGTACTTCATCATGCAATAAACAACTCCGGTAAGGCATACGCAACCGAAAACGAATAAGGGTTTATTTCTCTTCTTTAATTCTGATAAGAATGACAGCATGATTTGGTATTAATAATTTTCAGCAAAATATTTTTTTGCAACTATTGAACGGATTATAATGTATAATAAAAACCCAACAGGTCCAAGCATAAAAGTGAATAACAGGCAGGGAATAATCAACCAATGGCTGATATTGTATTTGATCGAATTTTTCTTTATCCAAATACCAGTAAGCAAGTCAAATGCCAGGTAGTGGATCCAGCCGGCAGCTACAGCCGTTTTATTGGTAAATAACTGCATAACACCGTCGAGTGAGCCAAATTTTTCAAAATCGCCAGCCTGAAAACTATTTGCAATAAGCCAGGCATAAACAATGGCAAACAATGTAATTACAATTCCAATGATAAACTTATCAAACTGCATCCAAAAAGGAGATCCTGCTATCAACACAAGCCAGCCCAGCAATGCGATTGTATTACAATATTCGAAAATAGTATCGGGAGTCATACACTAACTATTTAGTTTGCCTAAGCTAAGTATTAAATCAGTTTATCTCACAATTGTTTTCAATGAATTAAGAATAGATTGTTCTATTTCTTCTTCTAAAAGTAAAGAGGGAATAAAAGAATGGCCAATTACTTTTTCATAGAGTTCGATATATCTATTTGAAATAGTTTGTATCCATTCATCACCCATAGTTGGAACCGTTTGCCCTTCTTTACCCATAAAATTGTTGGCAATTAACCATTCCCGTACAAATTCTTTGCTGAGTTGTTGTTGTTTTTGACCAGTAGCTTGTCTTTCCTCAAATCCTTCTGCATAAAAATAGCGGGAACTATCCGGCGTATGTACCTCATCCATTAAATAAATTTCATTTCCCAATTTTCCAAATTCATATTTTGTATCTGCCAATATCAAACCCCGTGCTGCAGCAATTTCCTTTCCTTTTGCAAACAATTGGAGGGCATAAGCACTCAAAATTTCCCACTCCATTTCTGTGCAAATTCCTTTAGTAATAATTTCGGCAGGGGTTATATCTTCATCATGACCCGCATCAGCTTTTGTAGATGGAGTAATAATAGGAGCAGGGAAAAAATCGTTTTCTTTTAATCCATCTGGCAATTCAGCGCCGCATAGTTCTCTTTTTCCAGATAGGTATGTTCTGGCCGCATGGCCAACTAAATTTCCCCTTATCACCATTTCAATTTTAAATGGTAAACATTTTTTTCCAACAGAAACAGTTGGAGCTGGAGTATCCACTAACCAATTCGGACAGATGCTTCTGGTTGCATTCAACATATGTGCAGCAATTTGATTCAATACCTGCCCCTTAAAAGGTATCGGCCGGGGAAGGATGACATCAAAAGCGGAGATCCTGTCAGATGCTACCATCACCAGCCATTTATCTGCAATTGTATAAACATCTCTGACTTTTCCTTTATAAAATTGAGTTTGCCCCGGAAGCTGCATTTTTTTCATAATTCGAAATTAACAGGCAGTGTTTAAATCACGAAAAAATCAGGCTGCCAAATATCAACAAACAGCTACCATATCAGCATAAAATTAAATTTTCGTGAACAGCATACAATGCGTATTTTGCCCTCTATACGATCACTAAAACTACCAATATGAGAAAAAGCTACCGACTGCTGGCGGCTTTGCTGTTCGCAAGTATTTATTCATTGACTTCTCTTGCGCAGAATACAACTATTTCTGGCAATGTTAGAAATGGAGTCAATAAAGATGTTGTTCCTGCAGTTTCTGTTACTATTAAAGGTTCTTCCTCCGGAACATTTACCGATGAAAAAGGAAACTTTAAATTAAACACCACACAACAACCACCTTTTACATTAATATTTACCTCTGTTGGTTTTGAACCTCAGGAAATAGTCGTTAACAATTCAAGAGATATTGTACAGGTTGATTTTGTTCCATCCTCCACCCTTGGGGTAGAAGTAGTTGTTTCAGCAAGCAGGGTTCCAGAACGTATTTTGGAATCACCTGTTTCCATTGAAAGAGTAAATCTTTCAAGTATTCGGAACACACCTGCGACCAGCTACTACGATATTTTTAGAAATACAAAAGGAGTTGATCTGACTACATCAAGTCTTACGTTTAATACAGTAAGTACACGAGGTTTTAATGGTAGCGGTAGTGCAAGGGTAAATCAGTTGATCGATGGTATGGATAACCAGGCGCCGGGTCTTAATTTTTCTGTTGGTAATGTAGTAGGGTTAACCGAACTGGATGTAGAAAGTATGGAACTTTTGCCCGGTGCATCGTCTGTTTTATATGGTCCTGGTGGAATGAACGGTACGGTTCTTTTAAATAGTAAAAATCCATTCAAGTACCAGGGTTTGAGTTACCAGGTGAAAATGGGAATAAACCACACCGATAAAAGGCAGTTAAGCAAACCTGCTCCCTTTTATGATTGGACCGTTCGATGGGCTCAAAAAATTTCTGATAAAGCTGCATTTAAAATAGGGGTGCAGTTTGTGCATGCAAAAGACTGGATCGCTACTGATACTTCAAATTATTTGATTGGAGATGCCAGCGTAAATGACTATGGAAAAGTGGTTCCGGGAACGAGGCTTACTGATCCGAATTACGACGGAGTGAATGTATATGGTGATGAAACCTTTACTAACATAAAACCTATCGTTGGGCTTGTTGCTGCTGGATTGCGCCCTCAATTGCCCGCACAATTGCAGCCTCTGCTGGATCAACAGGTAGGCATCATCAATGCTACTCCCGGTGCTATCAACGTGTCCCGTACTGGCTACCAGGAAAAAGAAGTTGTAAATAATAATACTATTAATGTAAAATTAAGTGGAGCATTCCATTACAAATTAACACCCAATCTGGAAGCGTCATTGACGGCGTATTGGGGTACAGGTAATACAGTGTATACTGGTAGCGACCGTTATTCATTTAAAGCTTTAAAAATCGGTCAATATAAATTTGAATTAAAACATAAGAATTGGTTTGTAAGAGCGTATACAACACAGGAAAATTCTGGCGAAGCGTATAATGCAACAATTACAACAAGAATTTTTAATGAAAAATGGAAGGCTAGTCCTACCTGGTATCAGCAATATGTAGTCGCTTTTTTGCAGGCTAAACTTGGGTTGCTTCCAGGATCAGGTCCTGCAGGAAATCCTTCAGATAACTTTAATGCACACTTGCTTGCGAGGGGAGTGGCAGATGTTGGCAGACCCGTGTCTGGGACATCTGGATTTACCCAGTTATATGACCAGGTTCGTTCCATCCCAATTAAGAAAGGGGGGGGGCTATTGGTAGATGCTTCTGATCTTTATCATGCAGAAGGCCAATATAATTTTGGTCATCTTACTGGTAAGCTATTCGATCTGATAGCAGGGGCTTCTGTTAAACGCTATACTCTTAATTCCGAGGGAACAATTTTTGCGGATTCGGCTGGAAGGATAAAGATTGATGAAATTGGGGCCTATGCTCAGATTTCAAAATCACTTTTTAAAGAGAGAGTTAAATTTTCCGCAGCAGGAAGATTTGATAAGAATACAAACTTTGAAGGACGTTTTACTCCAAGATTTACGACCGTAATTAAATTAGTTCAGAATCATAATTTAAGAGGTTCTTACCAAACGGCTTATCGTTTTCCAACTACTCAAAATCAATGGATCAATCTACAGGTGGGCGGTGGTTCGATACTGTTAGGTGGGTTGCCTGGTCTGAGAGAATTCTATAAATTCCGTTCTGTAAGAACTTTAAATGATAACCCGAGTGGGTTGCCAGCTTACACACTTGAAAGCGTTCGAGCTGGTGGTGCTCTTTTGCAGGCTGGTAACGTACCTGGTGCTATCGGGGCGTTAAAAGAAGCTCAGTTTGGAACTTACAAACCAGAAACGCTTCGTGCTTTTGAAGTAGGTTATAAAGGATTGTTTCATAAAAGAATATTGGTTGATCTTTATGCATACTGGGGAAAATATGAGAATTTTCTGGGCCGCCAGATTGTTGTACAATCACTCAACAGCGCCAATCCGGTTGCTCCTTTTCTTGGACCAAGTAGAATTATTTCTGTAGCGGTTAATAGCGCCAGCAAAGTTAGTAGCTATGGATACGGAGGTAGTATCGACTGGATGCTTCCGCGTAATTTTATCGCAACTACCAATTTAACGTTTGATCGGTTAAGAGATCTTGCGCCAGGGTTTATTTCCTTTTTCAACGTTCCAACTTTTCGGTTAAATATGGGATTGAGTAATACAGGTTTTGGGCATCAAAAACTTTTTGGATTTTCTGTGATGATGAGAACCCAGGATGGCTTTTTCTATGAGAGCGATTTCCGCCAGGGAAGAGTAGAAGATTATACCTTGTTTGACGCGCAGCTCAGTTATAAATTACCAGCAAAGCGCTCCATTGTAAAACTGGGAGGTACAAATATTTTGAATCGTTATTATAAAACAGCTTTCGGAAATCCCGAGGTAGGTGCCATTTATTATATAAGCTTTGCTTATAACGTATTCTAAGATTTTAAAGATGGATTAATAAGTAGCCCCTGCTTTTAGCGGGGCTTTTTTGGGTTTGATGGTAAGTTGAAAAATGTGTTACACTACTTAGTCCTACAAAAAATAATGGATATATCTGTAATAACTATCCGATAATATATGTGTTATAGTTTAACAACATAAAATGATCACACATTAAACCTGAAGTGCATTACATCACCATCTTTGACCAGGTATTCTTTTCCTTCAATCCGTAAACGACCAGCTTCCCTGCAGGCAGATTCCGAGCCATAGTGAATAAAATCATCATAGCCGATGACTTCCGCCTTAATAAAACCCTTTTCAAAATCGGTATGGATTACGCTCGCAGCCTGCGGCGCTTTCCATCCATCGTGGATCGTCCATGCCCGCACTTCCTGTACCCCGGCGGTGAAATATGTTCTTAATTCCAGCAATTGATAGGTAGACCGGATCAATCTATTCAAAGCGGGTTCTTTCATTTTATATTCATCCATGAATAATTGTTTATCGGCAGGGTCCTCCATTTCTGAAATCTGCGCCTCAATAGAATTATTCATTACAATCACAATGGCTTTTTCATTTTTTACAGATGCTATTAGGGCTTCTGAAAACTTATTGCCCGAATGCATAGAGGGTTCATCCACGTTAGCAACATAAAGCACCGGCTTTTCTGTAAGTAAAAATAAATCTGCAATTGCCAAATGTTCTATTTCATCAAAGGCTAACTCCCGTATATTTTTTCCCTGTTCCAGATGAGCAAAGCAGCGTTTTAATACCTCCAATTCTGCCCTTATCTTAGCATCACCTGTTTTTGCCAACTTTTCAGTGCGGGATAATTTCCTTTCTACACTGTCAATATCTTTTAACTGTAATTCAGTATCTATAATTTCCTTATCACTCACCGGATTGATTGGTCCTTCATCCCTCAATACATTTTCATCTTCAAAACAACGAATAACGTGTATAATGGCATCAACTTCTCTGATGTTCGCAAGAAATTTATTTCCCAATCCTTCTCCCTTGCTAGCCCCTTTAACCAAACCCGCTATATCAACAATTTCAATTTGTGTTGGAACAATTCTATTCGGTACTACCAACTCAGCTAATTTATCCAACCTTGAATCGGGTACATCTACCAAACCTATATTTGGTTCAATAGTACAGAAACGATAATTACTTGCCTGTGCTTTCGCACTATTGCTCACTGCATTGAACAATGTTGACTTCCCTACATTTGGCAATCCTACAATACCCGCTTTTAAACCCATGAGTAAATTTTGAGGCGCAAAGTTAATGGTTTAGGTTTTACTCCGATTATTATTTGCTGGATTAATAAAAATGATGAAACTTCATTCGGTAATCGTTAACCCTTTCAATTTAAAGAGCTTTATGGTACTCAATTATTTGTGGATAATATTTTTCCTGGTTGGTTTTATAGTAGCAATAGTCCGCTTACTGATGGGAGATACCGATGCATTTAAACGTATAATGGATGGGGTATTTGATTCAGCCAATACCAGTGTTCAAATATCAATCGGTTTGATTGGTGTAATGAGTTTGTTTTTGGGTTTCATGAATATCGGCGAAAAGGCAGGAGCGGTAAATTTTTTATCAAGAATGGTGGGGCCTTTTTTCAATAAACTATTCCCTGAATTACCAAAGCGGCACCCCGCAATGGGACATATGATGATGAATTTTTCTGCAAATTTACTAGGATTAGATAATGCGGCGACTCCATTTGGACTAAAAGCCATGGAAAGTCTGCAGGAATTAAACCCACAGAAAGATACTGCCAGCAATTCGCAAATTATGTTTATGGTGCTTCACGCATCTGGACTAACAGTTATACCCGTTAGCATCATTGCCCAACGAATTATTGCAGGTTCAAAAAATCCTACAGAAATTTTTATTCCCTGCTTAATCGGCACTTTCGCTGCTACGATGGTGGCGATGTCTATTACCGCCTTCCTGCAAAAATTTAACAGGCGCCAATGGATTACTATTATAACAGTAGGCGCATTGGCATCTTTATTTCTCGCTGGTTTGGGATACTATCTTCGTTATTATTTAAGTGCTTCGGCTGCTGGTTCATTCTCTAAAATTATAAGCAATGGCCTGATCTTTTTATTATTTATTGTTTTTATTGTAGGCGGCCTATGGAAAAAAGTACATGTATACGACACGTTTATAGAAGGCGCTAAGCAGGGTTTTGAAGTGGCCATTAAAATAATTCCTTATCTGGTTGCCATGTTGGTTGCTATTAGTGTGTTGCGCACCTGTGGTGTATTTGATTATATGCTGCAAGGGTTAACCTGGATTTGCGCATCAATGGGAATAGATTCACAATTTGTTCCTGCTATGCCTACAGCATTGATGAAACCTTTTAGCGGAGGAGGAGCGAGGGCATTAATGATTACCGCCATGAATCAATACGGCCCCGATTCTTTCCAGGGGCGCCTTGCCTGTATTTTGAATGGTTCTGCTGATACTACATTTTACATTGTAGCCCTTTATTTTGGTTCTGTAGGTATTAAAAAAACAAGGTATGCGGTGCCGGCTGCATTGCTGGCAGATTTAGCTGGTATTCTTACAGCAATATTTGTTGCTTATCATTGGCCATGGAGTTAATAAAAATTTTATTTCTTCATCGAATTAATAATATTATTTTATTTCTTCAAATTGTCCGGTTTGCTTGTTCTTACGAACATTATCCCAGTCAAATGCACGGCCATTCATTGCCACATATACACCAGGAGGCAGGTATTGTACAAAAGCCAGCGCATTTCCTAAATTAAAAAAACCATCAGAGCTTCCAAACTTGTAAGGGATCATAGCCCCTGTAAGTACAATTGTTTTTCCTTTAACTTTTTCTGCCAGCACTTTCGCTGTTATTGCCATAGTATCTGTTCCATGAGTAATCACAATTTTGTCTTCAGCAGTACTTCTGCATTGATGAGCTATAAGTTCTCTATCTTCTTCGGTCATCAATAAACTATCAATCATCATTAGGGTTCTTACGGTAATGTCGAGGCTGCTGCGACTGCGCTCCAACATCTCCGGCAAATGTGTTTCTTTAAAAAAAAGTTCCCCGGTAAGTTCATTGTATTCTTTATCGAATGTGCCACCTGTTACAAAAAAGCGTATAGACATAATTGATAATTTAAATACTGAAGCAATGCATATTATTTGTTAATTGGAAGCATAGTAACATCAATCAATTATTTTGAATATTACCTGATAGGGCCGCCGAAAATAGTTTTATTGCAAGTTCCAGTTAAAAACAACGTTTACTTCAATATCGGGATGTATACTATAAAAAACCGGACAGGTACGCGCGCATCGTTCAAGAATGATTCGTTGTTTCTCATCAGTTTTAGCTGTTGCAGGGAAATAAAAAGTTAAATTTATTCCTCCAATCCTTCGGGGATCAGCCTTCATAATCTTCTCTGTTTCCACACGCGTACCCTCGAGGTTTATTTGTAAATCTCTTGCTTTAATACCCATAATAGTCATAGCACAGGCTCCCAGTGAAGTTGCCATTAAATCAGTTGGGGAAAAACGTTCTCCTTTGCCTTGGTTATCTACCGGGGCGTCTGTTTCAAACCTATTGAGGCTTTTTAAATGGGTACAAACCGTACGTAAATTTCCTTCGTATACTACAGATGATGTCATGATGTACAAATTTGCCCTAAATTTACGTTGAATATCTAAATCATTACTGGTGAAGAAAATAACTTTTAGTCTATTGCTTTTGGTAGTTAGTGCCAATTTATTGTTTGCACAATACAAAAAAGAAACAGTTTCGACCAAACAGCAAAAAAAAGAAGAACGCAGAATGCGTCTCAATACGCTCTCTAAACAAGAAGAGGAAGGTGAAGTGGTATTTAATAAGCAAAGCGTATTCGGACTAAAAATGGTTACTGATGGAGTTGGGATTTCGTATGAATATGGGAGGTATAAATCCAATAAGAAAACTCTCTTATTCCAATTTGAGTTCAACGAAAAGCGTCATCCAAAAGAAAAAAAGATTTCACTTTTTGATGGTTTCGGCTTTAGCAATATAGTATTTGGTAAAACAAATAATTTTTACCAGGCAAAACTCGGTGTCGCGCAGCAATTGAGAATTGGCGGCAAGGGAAATAAAAACGGGGTTGCGGTATCTGGTATAATCGGTGGCGGGCTTTCTATAGGATTAGTAAAACCCTATTTCGTAAATGTGAGTAACAATGTTGATGAATTTCGTTCGCAGTTTCCAAAGATCATAGACAGTAACTATGCGATCATTGGAAGTGCCGGAATTTTTTCTGGTTGGAATAAAGTGAAAATCAATCCAGGTGCCCATGCAAAAGCCGCAATGCGTTTCGACTATGGTAGGTTTAATGAAACAGTTACCGCTATTGAAGTTGGGCTTATGGCAGAAATTTATAGTAAGAAAGTTTCCCAATTGGCTTATGTAAAAGAAAGACAATTTTTCTTCAGTGGTTATATTTCCATTTTGTTAGGAAGGAGGAAATAATTCATATAAATGGCCTTTATTTTTTTAATAACCAACGGGTGACACAAGATCTTAAAAGATTTGTACTATTTTACCCGGCTGTTGTAATTTTGCCCGGCTTTGGTTGCGTCGCACTCTTGTACAACAGAACTTCAGGCGGCAAACAACTACTCGTAAAACTTTATAAGAATAGAATTGTTGAATATTAGATTATGCAGGAATTGCCCGTTATACGTGTTATCGATGAAAATAAGTCAAAAATAAAGAAACCCGATTGGCTGAGGGTAAAGCTTCCCATTGGTGAAAGTTATAAGCATGTTCGCGGGTTGGTGGACACCCATAAATTGCATACTATTTGCGAAAGTGGTAATTGCCCCAATATGGGGGAATGCTGGGGAGAGGGTACCGCTACCTTTATGATACTTGGAAATATTTGCACACGCAGTTGTGGTTTTTGCGCAGTAGCAACCGGCAAACCCGAACCAATTGATTGGGATGAACCCCAACGCGTAGCAGAAGCAATTCATTTGATGAAAGTAAAGCATGCTGTTATTACTTCAGTAGATAGAGATGAAGTAAAAGATGGAGGAAGTATTATTTGGTACAATACAATTAAGGCAGTTAAAGCACTTAATCCGGGAACTACCTTAGAAACTCTTATTCCTGATTTTAAAGGTGAAATTGAAAACATTAGTCGAATCATTGACGCTGCTCCTGAAGTGGTATCACATAATATAGAAACTGTTGAGCGACTTACCAGGCAGGTACGCATTCAAGCGAAATACTGGAGAAGCATGGAAGTGCTTAAGCTTTTGAAGGCCGGGGGTATGCGCACGAAAAGTGGAATTATGTTAGGCCTGCGTGAAACGAAGGAGGAGGTAATTCAGACGTTAACTGATCTAAAGAATAGTAACGTAGACGTAGTTACCATTGGGCAATATCTTCAACCAACAAAAAAACATTTGCCCGTTTATCGATTTGTGCACCCTGATGAATTTGCAGAATATCGGGAGATAGGTTACCAACTTGGCCTCGATTATGTAGAAAGCGGACCATTAGTGCGTTCTTCTTATCATAGTGAAAGACATGTTATTCCCGGATATGGAAAGTCGGCCTGGGAGCGCGAAAAAACGTCGATCAAAGTATAGTTGGTTTCCTTTTATGGGAGTTTATGTTGGTTGACATAGTATCCAATCTGTGTTGGGAAGGTTCCTAGGTTTTGTTTTTCTTATGATTTAATTCAAGGCTCCGGCATCTAGCATCTTCAGATTATGCAGAATAGACTCTTCATTGGCACATTATTTTTTTTCAGCAGTTTTACTTCTGTGTTTTCTCAGCTTCGTTGGAAAAAAGACAATACTACTTTTGGATATCTTCCTGCATCGATTAATATTTATAAGACAACAGATTCGCTCGACGGTTATCCATTCATTGGTTATTATATAGAAGCAACATTAAAAGATAGGAACCTTGAATTCGGCACACAGGTTGGGAATGGCAATCGTTTTACGCCGTCGCATTATTATTCTAAGGAAGACTCACCCTATGTACTCGTTAACGGGTCTTTTTTTTCATTTGAATCCAATCAAAACCTAAACACCATTATTAAGAAAGGAAAAATGGTGGCCTATAATGTGCCCGCGTTAAAAAGTAATAACAGTGATTCGTTTTACTACCCGACACGTAGTGCGTTTGGTATTACAAAAAAAAGAAAACCTGATATCGCCTGGCTTTTTACGGATACGGCTCAACGTTGGCCTTATGCGTTTCAAAAAAGGCCACTTCTTGCGAAAGGTAAAAAAAGAGACCCTGATTTCGAGGACCTTGGTACGCTCGATTATTGGAATTGGTGGCGAATGCAAACCGCTATGGGAGGCGGGCCGGTACTGCTTCAAAAGGGCAAAATTTTTATTACCAATAAAGAAGAGCAATTATTTGTGAATGGTGAAAACGAAAAACATCCACGAACTGCAATCGGATATACTAAAAAAGGCAAACTTATTATTTTGGTTATTCAAGGTCGATTTCCTGGTGTAGCGGAGGGTGCAACCTTGCTACAGGAGGCGAAAATTTTAAAAGAGTTGAAATGTATTGAAGCTTTGAATTTAGATGGAGGCGGAAGCAGTTGTTTACTCGTTAATGGTAAACAAACGATTTCGCCCTCTGATAAGGATGGTCAGCGACCGATTCCCGCAGTATTTTTCGTACGAAGCAAAAAGACAATGAATATATACTGATAATAGCAGTTATGTTTAAGTTTTAGTATTGAACGCTCAGTCGTATTCAAGCAAAATAGTATAGTTTTTTACTAAGTATAAATATAGACACGCGATAGTGATTTTACTATTGCGGGGTAACTAACGCTTACATACATTCGTGCTGCTTGAGGTTGCTACATCAATAGTCAAATTTTAACCGGTCAATAAAAATTGACCGGTTTTTTATTAGTATAAATTCCAAAAATTCATAGTTAGTTACCGTTACCCCAACAACGGCAATGTACAATACGTGTTGCATTTATTGTGTTCAAAAATAATTACCAGCTAAGTTTCGCGACACGGCCGTTCGCTCCTGCAAGGTAAACCGCTTTTCCTTGCTTGGCTTTTCGGCAAACATGAAAACTTTCGCGGGATATGAGATCCCAGTTCATGCCCCCATCTGATGATACGTCAACGCCGGAAGTTCCGCAGGTTATTAATTTATTTTTTGTAATGTATTCTACGCAGCTTCGGTAACCATGTGGTGGATTTAGAGGCTTACTAAATTTATTTCCTCCATCGTTTGTAAGAACACAATTATCTGTACTGTCCTTATCATTCGAAAAATCACCCCCTACAATTATAAATGTTTTATCGTTGAATACAGCTATTGAATTTGCTCCTGTACTTTCTTTTCCCTGAAGAATGGGAAGACGCTTTTTTTGAATCGGTCCTTGGGTTAATAAGTTAGCAGCTGTGCCACCAGTAACAACAAGCATTCGATTATTTCGAATAAAACCATCCGACTTCAAAAACACTACATTCGAACCACTGGAAGCAAACATTGCTTCCCCAATCTTAACAGGGGAAATATGGTTGGTGTCTTCTGAATGTCGGAACCAGTTGATACCTCCATTTCGCGTATAGGCGCGATAGATATACTGGCTACCAGGCAACGGGTCTCCAACTACCACTCCATTTTCCTCATTCGCGAAATCCATTGCATCAAGAAATACTCCTTTGGCATTATCGGTGAAAACTATTTTCCAGTTTTGACCACCATCGGTAGTTCTTAGTATTTGCCCTGGTTCTGAAATAGCGATTACTATTGCAATGTTTTCATCAAAGGCTTCAATATCTCTAAATTCTCTGTTTTCAAATCCTTTGATGGCCGTCCATTTCCAGGTTTTTCCCGCATCGGTACTCTTACCAACAAAGCCGCCACTTCCACTTGCCCATATAATTTTTTCGCTTACCACTGAAAGTCCCCTGATAGAAGTCTTTGTTCCGCTTGTAAGCACATCAATTTTTTGTGCGGCAATTGTAAAAGTGAAGAACGTAAATAGGAGAGCGATGTATGATTTGGAAAAATGATTCATTTTTTGAATTTTGATCATTTGGTATTTTAGGTTTAAAGAACGCAATGATCAGAGATTCTTTCTCAATTCTTCGAGGGTAGTAATGCCTTGTTTGCGCCAAACCTCCTTACCATTTTTGTAAATAATAAAAACTGGTAACGCATCCACATGGTTTGCATTCATAACATCTGTATCATTACCACCATCAACTTTCACCAATTTATAGTGAGAACCATATTTTTCCTGAAGGGTATGCAATACAGGCTCCATTTTTTTGCAGGGCGGGCACCATTCGGCACCGAAATCTACTAGTATGGTTGCGCTTGTGTTAACAAGCGCCTGGTACTCGTTCACTGTCATCTGTTTCTTACTAACAATACCTTCGACAGGTTTGTTTTGACGTTTCCACGCATTAATGCCGCCTTCTAATTCATACACACTTGTGAAACCTTGCTTTCGCAGCCAGTCAGCAGCAGCCGAACTTCTACCTCCCGATAAGCAATAAACGTAAAGTGGTTTAGCTTTGTCGAGGTGTTTGGTTCTTTCGATAAATTGGTTGATATCATTCCAATCGGCCAGTAAAGCGTCTTTTAAATGGCCTCCGCGAAATTCACCCATCGTTCTTACATCTAACAATTGGGTATTATTTCCGGCAATTGACTTCTCAAACTTGTCTGCGTCAATTTTTTTTTCGATTTGTGCGTTCCCATTGGATAAGGAGAGCAAAATAATTATGGTGAAACCGCTTTTTTTCATTTCCTGAAATTATCGAATTCGGCGCAAAGTATGGAGTAGAACAAGTTAAAAATGAAAAAGCCCCTACCAGGTTAGTGATAAGGGCTTCAATTTTTTCAGTCGAGTTAACCATCTAGTCTTCTAAAGATATTGGATCCTTCTTGGCCACGAAATCAAATTTGGCTTTTGGTTTTAAGGATATTCGACCGGGTTTCATAGAACTTGGAAATGGTTTTTCTGGATGCTGGACATACTGGTTTTTCTGGATATGGTTTTAAAAGGATAAGGTCTTGAACGGAAAATTGGATTTGGACTAGTTTTTTCAGTGATATTGGATAGCTATGTAACTGATACAAATATAGACTGTCAATGTAAATGCGCATAGAGCAGTTACGCCCAATTTTAACACTTCATTTTATACGAACGGAATCGTAAAACTCTGTAAACAGGCTTTGGATATTACGATAGGAAGGATAGGAAATCTACTAGTTTGGATGTTTTTCTTTGCGTAGATGCACGATAATAAGGCGTTTGATTACAGATTCCTTTAGAGAATAAATAATTGGCATGAATAGCAATAGCGAGCTCCAATAATAAAATTGCTTTAAGCGAGGTTTGATTTAATGGTTAGTAAACATCTTTTTTGTCTGATTTATTTCTACCTGCAATTTTATTTCAATTATCACTCACGAACGAATTTGCCTTTTTGGGGATAGCAATATCAGCCTGGTATAACCGACAATTAATCGTTAACCCAATACTTTTATGGTTGTTTTTTGATGAACGAGTATTTATAAGTGAATTGACGTATTTTATGCAAATTGTTAACAAGGTAGTATTACTGAAATTGAGTATGTGTTACAATAATAAGCGGTTTCCTGCGCTTTTTATGGAACAGAGCAATAACCCTTACCCTTGAAAAACCAATTATACCAAATCATTTCTATACTTGCTATATCAGTTAGCTTCTTGCCAATTGCATTGGTATCAATAAAAAAACTTTGGCGCGAACCGGCGTTTTTGTTAATGGGTTTTTATTGGATGTTAAGTGGGTTGGTAAATCTTACTGATAAAGTACCCTCAATTAGTCATAAATCCTTAGATATGATTACCATGATCTATAACATGGTCGATATTCCAATTATCCTTTGGATTTTGTCGTATACTACTGCCTCTCGTAACTTGAAGAAATTCACGCGCATTTCCTCTCCGATATTGTTCCTGCTGCAATTACTATTATTTATTGTCTATGGATGGAATTTCGATGCAGCCAAATATGTTTTAGCTGGTGGATTATTGGCCGTGCTGATAGCGGTTGTTTGGGAAATTTCATTGTATATGCAAAAGCTCGAGCATACAAAACATGAGAATTCAATGATCTTTATTTATGTTTCTTTACTATTTGCGTATGGAACATTTATTATTGTTTACATTTTCGACTATTATATTAACGTTAACTCGTCATCAGTAGATAATCTAATCATCTATTACATATCAACACTTATAGCAGTTCTGATAGCTGCAATTGGCTATTTCTCGAAAGCATCTTCCCGTAATTTTATTCGATAATTGTTAAACATCGGTTTAATATCCTTTTTTACCCCGAGAATAACGAGAATAAATAATAGTCAGGGGTGATTAACCGGGTTGAGTAATGAAAAGAATAACCAAATGGAAAGTCGGTCGAATTACTATTAAAACAGTTCAACCTCTTACTCATCATCTTCCTCTTCATGATAAGTTTCAAAACTATCTTTATATATAGTTTCCCACTCTTTAGCTTTTTCATCGGTAAGGCATTCAATAATATCAAACAGCGAATCTGTTTTTTTCTTCCATTCCATTACCTCTGTATCCAAAAATTTGGTTACATATAAACAATGATCTGATTCTACGGTTATTTTTATAGTTATAACGGGGCCATTCTCCGATTCCTGTGCTAAATAATAGCAACCTGGCTCAAGTAAAGCATACGAGTACATAGTACTAATTTTAGATGTTAAACAAATAACGGGTAGTAAGTAATATTCAAAGTCAGGTAGTAAGTGTAGAATTTAATGAGAAGTACAGAAA
Source organism: Chitinophagaceae bacterium (assembly GCA_046153465.1). Classification (GTDB taxonomy): domain Bacteria; phylum Bacteroidota; class Bacteroidia; order Chitinophagales; family Chitinophagaceae; genus Endoryza. The sequence continues at coordinate 543 of JBJXDV010000009.1, read as the reverse complement.
CAATGGGATGTTTTCCTAACCTTGAATAATCAAATTTAGTGGAAAAAGAAGATGCAAAACGGCTACGATGCTTGTCTTTTCAAATTTAATTTTTATTTAAGCTCTTTCATTGATTAGTAGCTATTTAAGTAATTGAAGGGACCTCAAAAAGGGTAAAATTTTTTATAAAAATCATTTTGTTTTTTACCAGAAATAGACTTTTTTTCAGTATATGTATATTCATCGGAAAGCCAGCTAATAAGTTTTCTTGTTTTATAATCTACTTAAAATATAAAGTGAATTTTTTTTGTCTTCGTCTAATTGTATTTTCAATGATTCGAGGCCATTGAATTTTTGTTCCATTCGTAAAAATGTTTTCACTGTTACTTCTAGTGTTTTGCCATAAATATCTTCGGTAAAATTAAAAATATGGACTTCTATTGTTTTTTTGGATCCGTTAATAGTTGGGCGCATACCAATATTCATCATTCCTTTTAACGACTCAGTAAGGGGATGAAATATTGATCCGGCTGAACTTTCATTGATGGCGATGTTTTGCTCTCT
>JBJXDV010000008.1:0-13588 GCA_046153465.1 Chitinophagaceae bacterium | reverse complement strand
CCTACTCCCAGGCTTACGGGCCATTGCTTTGAAAGGATTATTTCATTGATCGCCTTTTTGTAATTATTTTTTTTCATTTCTTCTACAGCCACCATCAAATGCGCCTCTTTGTATAAGCCCCTTCCATCGGTTGCTCCTTCATATGGTATCACCACTATTTTATCAAGTATTTGCGCCGCATCGAAATATTTTTTATCTAACAAATAAGTTTTTGCCAGCAACATTCCCATAATATAATGAGTAGGGTTTTTCTGGTAATAATTTTTAGCAATTGATAATGCTTCTGCATTTCTATGCTGTAGATTATAATAGTCCGTAAGTTGTTTATAGAATCGCCATTGCGTAGGATCCAGTTCAATCGCTTTTCTCAGATCAGCTTCTTTACTATTCAGCTCTGTTGAGTTTAGTTTAGCTCTTGTTGAATAAAAAATTGCAGCTTCCGGTTGTTGGCCACAGGATAAAAGCAGCTCTTTTGCTTTCTCCAAGTTCCCTATGGCTCCTTCTATCAAACCTAAATTATAAATCGGTTGCCAATCCTTATTTTGTTTTATAAACCAACGTAAAGGGATAGTTGTTTCTGTTCTAAAGGGAAAAGCAGTAAAATCATCTGATTGAATGGCTTTTCGGTAGTAGGTTTTTTCGTCCGGTGTATTTCCAGATAAATAAGCAAGCCAAAAATTAATTTCAGCCGTAGATGGCCCCAGTTGAAGCGCTTGTTTACATTCATTTTTACAACCAATGGCATAATACCAAATTGATAATTCGAGGTAAGACTGATCAGGCATTTCATTCTGAAGAGAACCAGATAAAAGCTGTTTGGCTGCATCCGTTTTTTCCCATAAATAGTTTTCGAATTTTGCAAAGCAATTAAGCGGGTCGTATAATAGAATGCGTGCTAAAATAGCAGTTGCTTTTGCTTTATCCTTTTGTAAACGATAAGCAACAGCCATAATTTGCAGGGCATCTAAATTTTGTTGATTATATATTAATGCTTTTTCTGCATAATGAATGGCTTGCTCATTGTTTTCATCACTCGTTGAAAAATAAATTTTTGCCAATTCTGTAAAAGCAGACGTGCGATATTCTTCCGATTGTGTTGCTATATCAAATCCATCAATAGCATCTATTTTTTTTCCGAGCTTTTTATTGATAAGGCCATAATAATAATTTGCTCCGGGGTCGTAGCTATTTATGCTCAAAGCTTTTTTTGCATATAACAGCGCTTCTTCATAATTCATTTTTCGATAGAGTAACATACTTAAATCAACCAATGCCGGAACAAATCCGTTTTCTTTTTCCAGGCAGGCCCTTAGTTTTTCTTCGGCCATTGCATATTGCCTGAAGTAAATACTATTCTTACCCTGCAGATATAGCCCATACATCGAGTTGTGATCAAAACTTGCTGGTATCTCCGTAGGGCGGCTTAAATTATTTTCAGTATCATTCATTTTCCACGAAACTTTATCGGTTCCCAACCTTACCTCGTAATTGGAAGCCGCATCTTTTATACGAATAGAATCTGAAAAAACGGTTAGGGGTGAAAGAGAAATTGATTTATTGTATAGAGTTGTACCATTTAGTACAATGGTAAGAGGTTCCTTCATTGCCTGCACGGGTGATAAATAGATTTTCAACCAGCCATCTTCTTTTTTAATATTCAGGGCGGTATACTGATTCGCATATACATAGCCTTTTGAATTCATTACGGGGTACCAGTATTCTGTCCAGGTATCTGTAGCATAAGGTGAAAAGCCTCGATGTTTAAACGGAGTGAGGGCGCTGCCTTCGGCCGATTGATTGAATAGACGCCCACTTTGGATTTCTACATATTGGCCATCATTGTCGGTTAGTAATTTTTCCCATATCATTCCTTGTTGTGATAGCCCCCATATCCATAATTTTTTTCCGGGCTTATCGTCGTGAGTAGAATATCTGACTACTCCATAATTATCATCATGCCAGTAAGCTCCAAAAAAATTGGTATACTTTCCAAATACATGGTAGGATTTATAGGTTCCAAAATTATTATTATTATAGAAAGAGATGTTTTTTCCATTTTTTGAATTGATGGGCCAGTCACCAGGCTCACCTTCATGTCCAATAAAACGAGTACCTGGATAAATAAACTCTACATTTCCGGTTGCTTTTATTCCGGCATTCATCCAATGGTAGTAAGGTTGTTCTAACCCCGATGCATTAAACCAAAACGAGCGGGTGGTGAAATAGGCTTTATCTGCTGGTAAATTAATTTCAATTCGCCAGGGTGTTCGGGTTAGTAAATCCAATGCACCAACAATACAACTTATACTTCCATCCACATTTGTTGAAGTAGTATAATCAACGGGAGTTGAGCAATTGGGTGTATGCCCAATGGTTCCATAGTTTGATTCAATACCACCGCTGGTCCATGCACCGCGCATGGCAACATCCCTGAATTTGACTACATGATTGTAATAAATAAATTCCTTACCTGTTTTTTTTTCTACCGCGCTCCAAATTTTTCCACCGATCTCTGGAAGAATCATTACACGGATATAATCGTTTTCAAGCTCAACTACTTTCCATTCCTTTTGAATAGGTGTATTGGTATACCCATCAAAATGGTTGTAGGGATATATTTTAGAAGAAGGATCTGCTATCGGGTCCGGATCACTAAATGGATAAGTAGTAAATAATTTTTTATAAACATTTATTCGTGATGTCAGCTGAGCATAACCGGTAATATTAACCAATAGTAAAAATGAAAACAAAACTTTATGCATACGATTTACTTTTGAATTTAGTCGGGGAACTTATTTTGAGAAGACTTCCTTTCCTAATAATTTGACAGGAGAAAATAGTCTAGTATTATTGAAAAAAAATTACCACTTCCAGATTTTACTTCTTTATTCGTTTTTCTGTTGGTTTAAAAATACGTAAATGAATAGAATAATTGATTGATTTAATATACAATCAATGTCAAATAAGATGAATTTCCAATTCCTCTCTCCATAAAAAAGCGCTCCGATTTTTCGGAGCGCTTACCATTAAATAAGCAATCGTTTGCTTATACTTAATCAAACTGCCATATCAACTTTTAAAATATTGGTTTGGTTTTTCAAAATATTTTTAATTGCCTTGGCCAAAATTTGGGCTTGTTTTGTCATACCATACCCTTTGAGTACTTAGCGAAGGAAGATCCTGCGCATTTGGAGTAAACCCCTGATCCTGCATGGCTGCTTGCCAATTTACACGATTCGATTCTCCCGGGTCAGTCGTCCAAAAACGGCGTGGTATCGTTTCATTAAATGGTTCTCTTTGGTAGTAAGTCGAAACATTTTTTGGATAACCGGTTCTTCTGCAAAGAACAAATGCTTCGTTTCCACTGCGGAAAAAATTTAAGTATTGTTGAATATAAATTCTTTCTAAATTATTTATGCCATTAAATTTTACTTCGACTTTGTTTAGATAGGCATTTATTTCCGCATCACCATTACCACTATAGCCGGTAGCTGATCCAGCCGTGATTGCAATACTGTTCATCGTTTTTATCGAAGAAGTTATTCCTTTTTTATACCAATCTTCTGCGGTACCACGAGTATTAACACTTCCGGCATATCCTTTCTGAATAAATTCAGCAATCAGGAAATTGGTTTCTGCAGCAGTGACTATTACCTCTTTAAAATCTCCGCTGGTACTGTTATATCTTGGTGAAAAGAAATTCCGGTTAATTGGCGAAATTAAAAAATACCTGCTAATACTATTACCAGCATTATTGTTACCAACGGCGAATGCATTTTTTATATAATTCGCAACAATTGCGTTGGTCGTAAAATCTGCCGGTCCACCCTGAAACCGAATCAAGGGGTCTGCTGGATTAATAAAGGCGGGAAGGCTTGTAGTGTATTTTGTAAGCGTATCCTGGAAACTTCCTTTCAAGTCATTAGGCTCAAAAAAGATTGGCAATCTTGGATCATTCGATGCTTTGAGAAATTTCATAATGGAAGTGGTAGCATAACGCGTACTTCTATAATTTATATCACCACTGCTACCAAAAGGTAAATAATCGATACTTTGGTAAGAAAGCTGGGCATCATCTGACTCTATAGATCCGATGGCATTTTGCATTACCTGTTGAAATATTTCTTTGGTCTTGGCATTGTTGGCCAAATCCAATCTTGCAGCAATACGTAACTTCAACGAATTTGCTAACCTAACCCATTTTGTCCAATCACTTTTGTAAAACACATCTGAATTTCCATAGGTATTTTGGTTTGCCATTAAATTATCTGATAATATGCTTATTGCATTATCTAATTCGGTTAGCCATGTATTGAATAGCGCATCTTGTTTATCGTAAGCCGGACTGAAATTACCTGAATATCGGCCTTGGATAGCCTCTGAATAAGGAATAGAGCCGTTCATGTCTGTTACTTTGAGACCATGCAATACTTGTAAAACATAAGTAACCGCACCCATTTTTTTATAGTTGTCTTTATCCGTTTTGGATTCAATTTGCTTTCGGATTTCGAAAAGATTCGGCAGGATTTGTAAATAGTAGTTGCTGAAACGTGCATTTACATTATTAGTAATCTCATATGGATCTGTAGTAACATGCTGGGTAAAACGAAATAACTGCTCCATCGTTTCCCAAACCCATTCAGTACCCTGGTAGGTTACTATTCTATCTTCAGCATAAGTCAATAAAAATTTTATGTCTGGGCTGGTCACTACACTGGGGTTTGTATTTATTTCAGCAAAATTCTTTTTACAGGAAATATTACCACTGCATAAAGCAAAAAGAGCGATGGCTATTATATATGATGTACTTTTTTTCATAACAAAATTGATTAATCTTTTAAAAATGGTTTTACCCTTAGAAAGATGCCCTTAATGTGAATGTTATATTTCTTGTTTTTGGTAAAAAGCCTTCCTCACCTGAAAAGGCAGTATTATTAGAATTATTGGATGCTGGATTATAGTTATAAGGAAGAGTCTGATATAGATAAAACAGATCGCGGCCTATGGCAGATATCGATAATCCATTCAATTTTACTTTTGCACATAACTCTTTTGGAAAATTATAACTAAGTGCCACCTGGCGCAGGGATATCCATGAATTTTTCAAAACCCAATAATCTGATACACCAGTAGAAGAAGATCCATATCGATAACCAAATTGTGGAAGATGGGTTGGTTCAACGTATCCTTTATCATAAGCCTCTTTAAATGTCATACCACCCACATTAACTTGTGTTCCATTTGGAAGAGTAACTACTTGCCCATTGCGAAAAACTCCATCAACAATAATTCCGTCATCATATGTTTTTCCATCCCATGCACTAGTCCAGGTAATCCCTCCATGTGCCGCATCTCTACCAAATAAAGTGTTTGGAAATACTCCGGTATGTGTACCATACCTATACGTTAGTAATACAAAGTCGCCTCCAATTTTTGCATCTATTAAAACATTCAAGCTAAAATTCTTATAACTAAAGGTGTTGTACCAACCGGCTCTGAATTTTGCATTTATATCTCCAACATCCTGTATTACATTACTTCTGGCAGGGAACGCGGCTCTTGCGTCTGAGCGCCAGTTAAGAATTGGTTTTCCTGTTTTTGGGTCGGTAGTAGAGTGAATAGTTGTTCTTAGCACACCGTAGGATAACCCTTCAACGGCCCAGGTACTGATTTCACCAATATTCGCTCCTAAATTAAATTCTTTTACTCCGGGATATAGTTTTACAATTCTATTTGTATTCCGGGAATAATTAAAGGCAGTATTCCAGCTAAAATCACCTGCTTTTAAAACAAGTGCATCAATAGCCAATTCAATCCCCTTGTTTTGAATATTTCCTGCATTAATCAAAATTGAATTGACACCCGAAACATTTGGCGTACCAATATTTAATATTTGATTTTTTGTATTATCCTGGTACAAACTAATATCAAATCCAATTCTATTTTTCATGAATCGGATTTCAGCTCCAATTTCTTTTGAAATTTTACGGGCAGGTTTTAAGTCTGGTTGCAATGCATTCAAGCTAGAATAAGTAGACGTTGGAACCTGTACTCCATTTGCATTACTGAAACCATTAAAAACAAAGCCCGGGTTGATAGTAAAAGGATCTGTATCTGCTCCCAATGCGGCAATATTTGTTCTGAGTTTGCCATAGCTTATCCATGAGGGTAATGACTTAAACGTTTCCGTGAATATCCATGACAGACTTGCTGCGGGGTAATTATAAAAATTATTACCAGACCCATCCAGGTAAGTAAGTGCTGATGACCAGTCGCCTCTCCAAGTAGCCTGTACAAACAACATATTCCGGAAAGAAAAGTCGGCACTCGCATACAAAGAATTAAAACTTTTTCTGCTTCTGATACCACCGTCAGTAAAGGGCGCTGTTACCGAATTGCTTATATAATAGTTCGCAGGATAGTTAAGACCACCTCTTGTTTCTGAATAGGTACCGGTATTGCTGAACCGCTGCATTTCTGCACCGACATAACCGGAAAAATTAAAATCTTTATTGATTTCTTTGTTAACCATTACCATTGCCTTTAGGAATTTACTTTCTCTTGTTTCAAACCCCAGGCCATATAAGCCCCCTCTGAAATTCTTTTGCTGCCCGAGTTCTTTATTTTCTCTTTTCAAATAAATATTATTGATATTTCCTTCGAGAATAAGTTTGGCCCAAGAACTTAGGTCGGCAGTGATCGTTAGTCTTCCTCTCAGCAATTGCTCTTTTTGCACATAGGAATTTTCATATTTCTGGAACCAGAAATTTGATTCCGGCGATTTGTTTGGTTCATTAGGGTCGTTCAGATCCGGGGCGCCTCCGAAGATGCTTGTATACTTATTTTTTTCAGACCAGTACCTTGTATCATAGTTCCTTGGCAGTACCCAAGTAAACAACTTTCCGTAATTGTCCGAACCAAATGCATCCAGTCCACCAAGCCGCGGTGGATTTCTTCCTTCTAATTGCGTGTAGGCAACACCGGCATCAATTTGCAGAAACTTTGTTAATTGATGTGTAGCACGAATTTCAAATACATCTTTGATTATCTTATTTCGCGGAACTATCCCCTTACCCTGATTATGATTATATGATAAACGAAAAGTAGATTTTTCTGTTCCGCCCTCCAAGGCTACATTGGTATTGGTGCCTAGCCCCGTTTGAAATGCATCCAGAAAATTAGATGGCTGAGGTAAGTAGCGGGTTGTGGTACCATCATAATTCGTTACTTCCTGACCCGTCATGGCTGGTCCCCAGTTTTCCAATTCACGATAAATCTGACGGTCGATATATGGCTTGCCACTTATGGGATCGATTGGAAAAACTTTTGTCGTCCATGATTCATCTCCTTTGTAATTCGGTTCCCGATTATCGGTAAAAAATGCTCCTACGGTTCCGCCACCAAATTCATTTTGAAATTTTGGTCCAGCGTAAGGATCCATAACATTCAACGACTGGGTTACTGTAACGCCTAAGCCTTTTCTTACTGTACCTTTTTTCGTAGTGATTAAAATAACACCGTTGATTGCACGGCTACCATATAGAGCGGCTGCGGCTGAACCTTTCAAAATAGAAACAGTTTCAAAATCTTCAGGATTCAGGTTTTTAAAATCATTTCCAAAATCTCTTCCATTTCCATTGAACACTCCGTTATCCATAATTACGCCGTCAATAACAAAAATTGGTTGATTGTTGGTGCCCAGTGTTGAGTTGCCTCTTATCAGAATTTTTGAATTACCAAATAAGCCGCCGGCTCCCTGATCAATTTGGACTCCTGCCACCCTTCCCTGCAATGCGTTTATTGGGTTTAACTCATTTGTCTTTGCAACATCACTTCCTTTTAATTCAGTTACAGAATAGCCAAGCTGTCTTTTTTGTTTCTTTACTCCAAGCGCTGTAACTACTACTTCGCTTAATGCTGTATTGGCCTCTTGTAACTGTATTGCATAAGTGCTTCCATTTTTTACGATGACTTCAGAAGCGAGGTATCCAACTGCAGAAATCACCATTATATCTCCTTCAGCAGCTTCAATTTCAAAACTTCCATTGTCCTCTGTGCTTGTTCCCCTGGAAGATCCTTTTATTAAAATACTGGCACCGGCAATCGGTTTGCCAAGGGTGTTACGAATAACTCCCTTAATAGGAACATAAGGAGTTTCAATGGTACTATTTTCTTTTTCTTCCTTTTTTATTAAGTTGAATACCCCCTTTTTACTTAGAACAACTTGTTTGCCTATTACTTCATAATTTATACTATATGGGAGGAAAAGAGATTTTAATATTTCACCTAGTTTCTGGTCATTTGCTTCCATTGATACTTTGTCTTTTTCTGGAATTGTATTTCGCTCATACGAAAAACTGATTCCAGCCTGCTGCCCAATTTTCCGGAGGGCCGACTTGAAGTTTTCATTTTTGAAATTAAAAGATATTTTTTGATCCATGATACCCTCACTTTTCGCCTTTTCCGCAATAACTCCGGCAACAAATGCAAATACTAAAAAGCTTTGAAGTAGGATAACTTTCATTGAAAAAGATAAAGTTGTGGAGGGTGATTCGAGCTTATTCATGACTTTAAATAGTTTTGCAGTTAAGTAATTAATATAAAAACTCCTTTTCATAAAAAGATTTAATCAAAAATTAAAAGGCATTCAACTCTTGACCACTTTGCCTCTGGTGGTCAAGAGTTTTTTGAATTCATAAGTCTAGAATTATTTGCGCCAAGTTGCAATTATTTGCAACCCTTTCCTTCGATATTTATACCGTATTCACTAATACTGAATGAAGCACCTACCGTTTTTGTAATTATCTGCAGCTTTTCTTCCAGGCTTTCGTTTTCTAGTGAAATAGTGATAAAACAATTCTTAAAAGGTTCCTTGTCAAAATGAATCGGCAGCGCATACATTTTTTCCAGCTTATCTAAAACTTTCTCCAATGCTACATCTTCAAAATAATATTGATTTTGCTTTTCCAACTCCAATTCTATTTTGTCGTAGCTCATTAAAGTTTCGGTGACTAATAGCTTCGACTGAGATGAAAAAGTGCAAACCTGCTTCGGCTCCAAAATGGTTGCTGCCGATTGTTCCAAATCCTGTTCCTTCAGGTAAACTGAAACTTTTCCTGTTTTTACTGTTACCGATTCTTTACGGGCATCGGCAATCACACGAAAACTAGTACCCAAAACTTTTATGATCATGTTTTGGGTATAGATATAGAATGGTTTTTTGGGGTTTCTGGCTACATCAAAAAAAGCTTTTCCTTCGAAAGAAACATTTCTTTTTGCTCCATTAAATAAACGGTTATAAGTAATGCTGGAACCACTAGCGAGCGTTACTTTAGAGCCGTCTGGCAAAAAAACTAATTCATTTTTACCACTTTCATTGTACCTGGTTACCTCTGGGGATGGCTCCATATTTTTAGTGCGTTGTTCAGTGGCCACCTTGTGAGCGGGTTGTTTGAAAAAATAGAACCCAAATAGAAATAAAATACTCGTAGTTACTGCTGCTGCGACCCAATACCAGCGATATGAATGTTGTTTTTCAACCTTTAGTGGTACGTATGGCGGAGTAATCGCCTCTTTAATATTAAACAGCATTTGTTCGATAGCTACTTCACTAATTTCAGGAGTGCCATCGGTTTCCGCATTCCTAAGGCCAAGTAAAAAATTCTTTGCTTCTTCTATTATAATTGCATTTTCCGGGTTTGCATTTTCCCATTGGTGCCAATATTCGGTATAGGGGCTTTGAGGGTTAATTACCCAGTCTACAAACCTATTATCCAACAATAAAATAGTTATTTGCTCCTCCCTGTTATTCATATAGAAATAGGTTATTCTATATGGTAATGGCAATTTTTCTAATTATATACTCAGTTTTTAGGAAATTTTTCTTGAAATTAATTGTGAGGTGGATTGAATGTGAATTCCATACGCAGGGTTTTCAATGCTCTTTGCATAATATTTAGTACGGATTGATAATTCATGTTCATTGTTGCTGCGATAACCTCATACGGAAGGTTCTGATAAAAGCGGAGATAGATAGCTTCCTGCTGGCGGTGGGGTAACTTCTTTAAAAGCTGTGAAAGAGTATTATTATTTTCTACTTGTTGCTCTTTGTATACAATTTCTAATTCCACATACTCTGTGTGTAAGCTATCAAAAGAAAGTTTCATCTCTCTCTCGCTAACAAATGATTGATGAGAAATAACTTTAGATAATTTATTGCGTAACACTCTAAATAAATAAAATTTTGGCTGATCTGTATCTGATAAATTTTGACGACTTTTCCAAAGCTCAATAAATAGATCCTGGATGCTATCTTTAATTAAATCTAGATCGCTAGTAATTTTCAGTCCGTAATTTATCATCGATTTAATATTATCCCTGTAAATGCATTCAAGCGCATCTACCTCTCCATTTCTAAAACGGCTCCAATTGCTATCAATAGTTGCAGGTATCAATCAATGTTTTTTATTTCGATATAAAATCTCAATTTATTATTTCTAAAACTACTAAAAGTTTCTACCACCCCCATTTTATTCTTTGGTTGCTTTATTAAATGTATCCTATTCTTTTATGATTAATAACCAACCTTTATTTTTTGAAACGGTAATCGTATCGTTCCATTTAAACACCCGTGCTTCCTGGAAATTTTTTATTGCAGGCGCTTTAATTGTAGCAGTAGTTGGATCCATTCCTAATTTCTTCCAATCAATTTCTAAACTAATCACCGTATCAGCAGGTTCCCAATTAGCAATAGCAATCATTGCTTTTCCTTTCTTTTGATAAACCGTGGCCAATACTTTTGGATCTGATGTTTTAACCGGGCAACTGCTGCTCCAATAACCAATCATAGATGTGCCTTGCATACCAAATTCGTCCCAAATTTTCCAAAGACTTCTTGGATCAGCTTCTACCGACCAGGGCATGCGGCTGGTCATGCCATAAATCATTCCACGCCAGGCATTACCTCCATCCTGTAACATTTCACCCATCAACCCAAAGGGTATTCCACTAATTTCAGTAAGAAAAAAATCTGGTTCATTTTTTTCATAATCAAAGTATTCGCCAAACCATAAGCGATTGAGATATGGAAAATGTTCGAGATATAAATTTGCACTATTGTTGAAGCCATCGTTTTTATTAAATTGGTTGGCGGAATGTAAATCAAGAATACCCGGGTGACCATCTTGCGTAAGCGCTCTTTTTATTCTTTTCATGGTTATTCGGTCAAAGGCAACATCATCAAGATAAATACCATCTATACCTACATTTTGCACGAGCCAATTCATCCCTTCCACATAATAATTATGCCAACGGTTCATGCCACTATTTATAATGGCAGCATCTTTCAGTTCGGGAACAAACCAGGCTGCGATATAATCATCGGCTACATGTTCCTGCAACCAACTAAAGCCTCCACCTTTTCCGGGAGAATAGATTTCATGTCCCAGGCTTCTCAAGGCTGGTAATTCATAGGCTTTGTTTGAAACCTCCCGTACGGTATTATATATTTTTACTTTCAATCCCTTACTATGTGCCTCATCGATATAGGCTTTCATTTTTTTGAATTCGATAAATGGATAATTGATCCAGGGATTGATTTCATTGGCGTGATGAATATTTATTACGTTAGCTCCTGCTGCTTTGACCGTATCGGGTGCTTTATAACTATGATAAAAACGATTGGCCCATTGAAAATCTGTATTAATGGTATGAAAGGGTGTAATCAATAAATTGAAATTGTAAAATAAAGATTCTCCTTTTTTGAGATTGCGTGGGCCACTGTAATTAACAACCGAAACGGTAGTTGACTCTTCTTTAATATTAATTCCCCCGCGTCCATTATTACCCCAGGAAGTTGGTAATAGAAGCGGTTTTTGTAAATAGAAATTGGTATTTAAAGGGCGATTGTATTTTTCATCGCGCAAGGAGAATTGTAAGCCGGCATTGATAGAACCTATCCATCCCCCATCCTGGTTCTTTGCAGCAACATCCCATTTCCAATGAAAGTTTGATGGGCGGGTTCCACCTTTTTGACCCAGGCCCATCATATATTCAGCCGCATCTTTCGTAAAGGGGATAATCATTCTGATATCGTTTACCGCAAACGATTCTGCAGCAGAAAGTTTTACCTGGTAGGAAACAAACCCATCAAACTCTAATGAGCCGGTTACTTCGAGTTTGACTTTATCAGCAACAGAAACAGCTATCCATTTTATAGTTCCTGGTTTTTTACTTATATATGAAAAGGATATTGGTTTCAACGTTAGTAATCCATCAGGAGTTTCAATTTCAAATCGAATAGGCGCCGCTAACACTTCCTTCGGTGAAGTAGTCATTGAAGTCATCTCTTCTGTAAAAAAAGTTTCAATTTTTTGCGGCAACCCATTTTTTTCTAAAAATAATTTTCTTCCTAAAAACTGTATCACGCTATTCGATTCTTGTAATGGCGTATAGGGTGCGATTACAGTATTTTCCTGTTCAAGAGTGGAGTTTAACCATTTTAATCGGGTCATCTTCCAGGGTTCTTCAATACCGCCGTTGATGGCTGTTTTGTTTGTTATAGCAAGTTCAATGAAAATAGTTTTTGATTCACCTTGTTTGCAGGTGACGATTACTTTCCCTTTATAAGTACCACTTGTGGCAGCAGCAGGTACCTGTATACCACACCACATCGCTTGCACCGTATTTGGTAAAACGGAAACTTCTATTTTCATTTTTTTCCCATCATAGCTGGTTCCATCGGTATTAATACACGAACTATTAGTGGCAGCTATAATTTTTCCTTCGGTAGAAACCAGGTCGGTAAATTTTATTTGCACATTCGTCAACTCTTTTAATGCATAAATGCCCAATTGGTATGCGAAGTATTCTCCTTTATCTGCTTCCGCTAATAATTTACCCTGGTTACCTTTTTCTATCCAGCGTTTAGGTAAATCATTTTTCATTTTTATAGAATGGAGCCTGTCTTCCGGAAAGACGAGAAAGGATGATCCGGCATTTTTTTTGATGATGGCCTCTGTTTCATATCCAGTAGCAATTACTTCCATTGGATAAAAACTATTAAACGCATCTATAGATTGCAGTTCGTGGGTTGCGGCAATGGGTGCGTTTGAAGGAATAGATGATAACCATTCTTGTGATGCGGTTTGTTCCGTGGTAAGATATACCCCTCTTGGATAATTACTTCTGCCTTCATTTTTATAGGGCAAATAATAGATATAATAAGTACCTGTTCCGGAGCGGGGTTCAAAATAAATTTCCCCTGTTTCTCTTGAAATGGATAGCGTTTTTACATTTAAAATTTTTAGACCCGTTTGACCATCCTGCACAATTATTCGTTTTTTTTCCGGATTAACATCCCTTCTTCGCCAGGGGATTTTTACAAAGGCAATCTTTCCATCACCCGAAAAATGGATAACGGCCCGGTGATTTCCCAATGAATCGGCATCCCAACTTTTTTCCGGTATTGTATACGGTAGTTCCTGGCAAAAATTGATTAAAGGAAAAAAAAGGGGAAGCAAAATAAAATAATAAATTTTCATAGCTGGGAGTTAGTCTGGTTATTTTACAAGTAAGTTATTGGGAAAGA
>JBJXDV010000007.1:0-9266 GCA_046153465.1 Chitinophagaceae bacterium | reverse complement strand
GAGGCGGGTTCTCCACTACGTCTATTCGACCTGAACTTAAAGATATAGCCCCCTTTACATCCTACGATTTCAGATCCTTACAGGTTACACAGGGTAATGAAGAGCTGAGAAGTACTACCATTAAGAACTTTGATGTAAAGTTTGAATATTTCCCAACAGCAGGAGAAATTGTTTCTTTTTCTGCCTATTACAAAAACATACTCGACCCAATTGAGAAAGTAACGGGTTTTGATAACACTCCTGCTGTAAGGCCGGTAAATACAGGCAGAGCTTATGTTCGGGGATTTGAAGTCGAATTCAGAAAAAAATTAGACTTTATTAAGAAAGCTTCCTGGTTAAGTAACGTACAAGTTTTTGGAAATGGATCACTCATACAATCGAAAGTAAAAGCCGGGCCTGTAAATAATTTTTTTATTCGCTCTGTTACCGAGCACCCTTTGTCGGGTCAACCAAATTATTTAATAAATGCCGGGTTAAGTATTCTTATGTTCAAAAAAACATTTGAAGCAACACTTTCGTATAATCGTTCAGGTGATTTTATTAACCAGTTGGGTACATTCGATGAAATTTTACTCGCAAATGGTAAAAAATCGCCTTTATTACCAAACTTAAATGTAAAAGGAAGAGAATTGCTTGATTTGGTACTTACGCAATCCTTCATGAAAGAAAAAGGTAAAATTAAATTCAACATATCAAATATTCTTAAGGCGCCTTTTATTATTTACCAGGATTTAAATGGCAATAAGAAATTTGATGAGGCCGCAACCATTGAAAAAACAAGTAATCCAACGCTAGCACATGGAATTTTTGGAGGCGTTGATAACACACCTTCTTATATTATACCTCAGCGAACATTTTCGATTGCTATTTCCTATAATTTTTCTACCTCCAAAAGATAAATCACTTTTTACCATGAATTCCTATTTTAAGAACAGCATTAATTTTTTTCTATTGGTAGTTTTTATGCTATTGTTGATTAGTTGTGAGAAATCAATATACCAGGAAAAAGAAAAGCCAGAATTAATTATTAGTGCGGGCAATCATTTACTTAGTGAAAGTACTATTCATTTTCACAAAGACACCGTGTATGTAATAGCTACCAATCTTGTTCGCAATGCCGGGCAACGCCTAATCATTGATGCGGGGGTATTGATAAAAATGGGAAATAAATTATCAGTGACAATTAATAAAGGAGCCGTTATAGAAGCTAATGGAACCGTTGATGCTCCGATTGTTTTTACAAGTGCTACAGCCACTGGAAGAGTGGGAGTAATTGGGAGCGGCGGCAGTGGAAGTAATGACAATTATTGGTACGGGTTAAGAGTTTATGGTAATAGTTTAGGGCAACCCGTTAGTTCAGGAAAGTTAAACTATGTACGAATTGAATTTGCCGGGGGCAATGAATCATTTGGCGGTTTGCCATCGGTATTATTCAATAATGTATATCACGAAACGGCCATTGATAATATTCAGGTAAGTTATTCTTATTCCAATTTAGTGCCTTCTTTTGAATTTAGTGGCGGCGATTGTAATGCTTCGCACCTGGTTTCCTATGCTTCAAGCGGCAATGATTTCTATTTATCAAATGGATACAAGGGAAAACTGCAACACATTGTGGCCTATCGGCACCCCATCTTTCCATCAGAAATATTTTCCCCATCACAATTAGTCGGCCTCCATATTGACGGTAAAGAAACATTTCCTTCTCTTTCAAATGTAACTGTATTAGGGCCAGATAATCAAAAATCAACTTCCCTTGCTTACACACAAAGACCTCTTGCAACAGCCTTACTGGTAACAAACGATGGACGATTCAGTATCCGCAATAGTGTTTTTGCCGGCTTCCCCATTGGAGGATTTTTCTTAAATAGCACAAATAGTGCTAAGGCATTAAATAATGATATATCCGAATTTAGCTCATCGATTGTGCATAGTACAGATAGCAACAAAGCTTTCATTTTACCAACTAATATTTTTCCGCCCTATGGTTCTGCAGATTTTCAAGGTTTTATTCTTAATCCGCGCTTATCAAATGAGCTATACAAAAAATTTGAAATTTTTAAACTTGTAAATCCATTTGATTATAGTGTAAATCCGGATCCAACGCCGATGAAAGAATCAGCCATATTAACAGGCTCCAATTTTACCGGGCCGGTTTTCTCCGATCCCTTTTTTAAAGCGGTTGCCTATAGAGGCGCCTGGGGAACAGAAAACTGGATGAATGGCTGGACAAACTTCCATCCACTGCAAACAAACTATAACAATTAATTTTTTTAGCCAGCATTGAATGGCATTCTATCAGCCGTAAATAAAACAACTTTTTGATTTAAAAACTAAACGCTGTTTGAAACAATGATCACATGAATAGTAGCTGAAACAAATGAAAATAAAACTTCAGTTATGCATCGCCACTTTTTTTATTTTACTACCCTTTTTACCAATTATTAATTCAGAAAATTTATCGTCCATTTTTATTCCTTCAGAAATAAAAATTCTCAGGTGCCAAACAGGTAACATTAACTTTCTTTTTTGTTAATGTGGGCTTAATTCAGGCATATACTTATCCTCCTAGTTTTACAACACAATTCGAAGAATAGTATTTCATGAATTATTCTTAAAAAAAATTCTGGACGTTTCATTAAAAACAATTAAAAACAAAAAGATGAAAAAAATCATTTTCGTTGCGTTAGGCGCTGCGGCTCTTTTTGCAAGTTCTTGCAAAAAAGATATCAAATCTGAGGATTTGCAGAAGCCTTTAAATCCAGGTGCTACGGTTGACACCCTGGTTGGTAATATCACCGTAAACACTACCCTTACTAAAACAACCTATTTACAAGGTATCGTTTTTGTTGATTCATTGGTAACGTTAACTGTTCCCGCCGGTACCACCATTATTGGTAGCCCGGGTGCAACACTTCCCGATTTAAACAATCTTGCTAATAACAAAGGAGTTTTAATTGTTAGACGTGGTGGTAAATTAATTGCCAATGGAACAGCAACTTCTCCAATTGTATGGACATCCAGCAAGCCTTCTGGAACTCGTAGCTATGGTGATTGGGGCGGTATTGTTATTTTGGGAGCAGCTCCAATTAAAACAACTGCCGGTAATACTACGAACACCTTTGAAGCATTTTCATCAGCACTGCCAGCTGACCTTCCGAAGTTTAACTACGGTGGAACGAATGCTGCAGACAACTCTGGTTCTATGAGGTATAATCGCATTGAATTTCCAGGTGGGGTAGTATTGGCTGCTAACCAGGAAGTAAATGGTCTTACGCTTTGTGGAGTTGGTAGTGGTACAACGTTAGATTATATCCAAGTTTCAAACAGCGGAGATGACGCGTTTGAATTTTTTGGTGGAAGGGTAAATGCAAAGCATCTTGTTTCTTTCGGAAATAAAGATGATGATTATGATTTTGATGAAGCTTATACTGGAAACCTTCAGTACCTTATTGCTTTCAGAAATGATTTGGCTGATAACTCAGGTTCTGAGTTTGTAGAATCTGATAATAATTCAGGAGCTGTAAGTTTCTTCCCAGGAACAAACTTTACAAGAGCTACTATTGCTAACGCAACGTTTATCGGGCCACACTCGTTAGCTGTACGTGCAGGTTCTGGTGGGCGTTTTGATGGAGCTCGTTGGATAAGAAGAAATAGCCGCATTAATTTAGCGAATTCATTAATTATCTCAGATTCTCTACCTTGTGCAATTGGTACTACGGCTACTACAGGTCCAAATTTTGATGCTCTTGTTGGAGCAGTTGATGCTTCCAATATCAAGTACAATATCTTCCAAACATATTCTCTTACTCCAGTTATTCGCGATGCAAATGAAGCTAACCCAATTGTTGGTGTTGCTGATGCTGCCTTAATCACTGAATTAAGCCAGCCAGCTCAATTCAATTCTGTATTGGCTACCCCTGCTGCATTTCTTCTTGATGCATTTTTAAAACCTCTTCCTGGTTCTCCAGCATTAACCGGTGGATTAAGTCTTACAGGTCTTATTCCATTCTTCACAAGCACCACACAACGTGGGGCAGTTACTACAACTGATCCATGGACTTCAATAGGTTCATGGCTTTCAACTGCTATCAATTAATAATTTAGCCAACTACCTCATGAATATTACCTTCGAATAATAATTGTAGCAATTAAAAAAGTCAACCCAATTGGGTTGACTTTTTGCTTTTTATAGTTACCGCAAAATAACAATCAGTGTTAGTGGAATACAACTTATGTGAAAAGATGCATTTATTTACCCCCTTGGGTTGTGTGAAATAATTTTCTGCCAATATAGTTACCTAAAGAAAGAAATCTTCGAATAGAGAAAAAAGGACCAAAAGAATAGCGTCCATAATAATAAAGAATATGTAAAATAGAATACTGAAGTCGAAAACAATGATCAATAAAAACCTGAAGTGTTTTCCAGTAATGCAGTTGAAAATCTGCTGTAGTTAGAGGATATACAGAAACTGGCAATATTTTTTTCCACTTATTGCTCAGCATTATTGCGCTTTGCATCCACTGTTTATTAGGGTTTCCTTCAGAATAATGATGAATCAGGACATCAAATAAAACGAATAAATCATATCGCAACCCTACCTGGAGAGAGTAGTCGATATCGTACCCATGAAAAGAAGTAAATGTATGTTCATCGAAATGGATAGCATCAAAAATATTTTTGCGTGTGCCCAATAAAACTCCATCCAGTACCGCTACCTTTTTTGCCGTTCCATAAACTCCTTTGTTGGTTTCTATTATTGTTGCCGCAGGAATCTCTTTATTTTTGTAATGCTGAATAATATTTATTTCATTGGAATAAAAGGGAATTGACCAGGAAGAGGGAACATAACTTTTTGTATCACCACCTGCTACTCCAACCAATCCGGTACTACTTTTTGAAAGGTGTTTACAAAATAGCGGCCCCCAGTTTTCTGTTTCAAAAATTATATCCTCATGTATAAAACACAGATAAGGATAAATTGCCTGCCCGCCCCCCTTGTTATAGGCTTCACAAATACTGAACTGATTAGAACGGTTATCGATTGAAATAAGCTCGTAGGTTACTCCAATAGTTGCCGCTATGTTTTCTTTTAACTTCGCTAAGAAACCTATATTAATAGAACAGACAATAACCGATATCATAGGGTTTACCCGAATTTTTCAGATTCACTTTGATGGTCTGAATTTTAAATGGTATCAACAAAACTTTTTTCAACACTGTTGAATAAAAAAATACCAGCTCCAAGAAAAAAAAGAATACAAGTTGTATCATAGGCTAATAGCTCCCAGCTAAAATATCCTTTACCCAAAAATCCATAACGGAATGCTTCAATAATACCCGACATCGGGTTTGCCATTATCAGGTATTTCAATTTAGTATTCGCAAAACTGGATAAAGGAAAAATAACCGGCGAAGCAAACATCAATAATTGTACACCAAAGGCAAGTAGATGAATAAGATCTTTATACCTCGTAGTAAGTGAGGAAATGATAACACCCATTCCCAATCCAAGCAATCCGGTTAATAGTATCAAAACGGGAAAAAGAAACGCTGCAGCATTCGGTTTAATGAAAGAATCAGTAGAAACATAATAACCGTAAATAACAAAAAAAAGCAGCAACTGAATACCAAATTTAACAAGGTTGGTAAGTATAAGCGATAAAGGAATAATGAGTCGGGGAAAATAAACCTTCGTAAGAATTTGACTATTATCTTTAAAAAAAGTAGCCGTTCTCAATATACATTCTGAAAAGTATTGCCACAGTATTAAACCACTTAAATAAAAGATTACAGGTGGAAGTGATGCTGTGGAAAGTTTTCCGATTCTTGAAAAAATCAATACATAGGTTATGGTGGTAAGCAGCGGTTGAATAAAAAACCATAGTGGACCCAATATAGTTTGCTTATAAACTGCAATAATATCCCTCCTTATTAGAATTAAAAGCAAATCACGGTAATTCCAGATTTCTCTTATACGCAGCGAGAATAAACTATGCCGGGGGGTAATAATTTCTCTCCAATAACCTGTTTCGCTCATTGCAGTATTCTTCAAAATTTAGACTTTTTCATCAATAAAAATATGTTCGGTTGTAATAAGTTAGCATCGGCAGTTTTAAGAACGTCCGAAAACTGAAAGTTCCTTCTTTCTAGTTTTCTATTGGTATTCAAAAGTTATAGTAACAATAAGTTAATATTTGATTTTTCCCTATCATCAAACAAAGCTATCAGAGGAATTATCGGTACTCAAATCATTCCGGAACTATTCTGATAAAGAATATTGGGTATACTTGTAAAAAAATACAAACTAATAGCAACCATTAATTATTTATTATTAATTTGAAAAAGATACTTTCAATTGTTGTAACGTATAATGGCATGCAGTGGATACACGAATGCATCGGTAGCCTTAGTAAGAGTATATACCCAACAGAAATTATCGTAATAGACAATTGCTCATCTGATGAAACAGTAGCACAAATCAAAAAGAACTTTCCAAAAGTTAAAATAATTGAATCGGAAAGAAATCTAGGTTTTGGGCAGGCAAATAATATCGGATTTCGTGAAGCAATCGCACAAAATGCAGATTATGTCTTTTTGCTGAATCAGGATGCCTGGATAGAACTGGATACATTAAAAAAGCTGATTGAAATCCATCAGCAACATGCTGTTTTTGGAATATTAAGCCCACTTCATTTGAATAAAGCAGGTACCGCTCTTGATAAATTTTTCTTTGAATACCTTCAACAATCTAATTCTGAAAATCTTACAGCATCGGAATTACTTATTCGCAAGAGTAATTCAATAGTTATTGAAACTCCTTTTGTTAATGCTGCTGCATGGTTGGTATCCATAGAAACTATAAAACAAATTGGTGGTTTTAATCCTCTTTTTTTTCACTATGGGGAGGATAGAAATTATGTTCAACGTGCAATTTATATGGGAATTCATATTGGAGTATGTACAAATGCGAGGATCTACCACGATCGCGACGAACGCATTCGAAATACAGTACCCAATATTCTACAAATAATAAAAAAAGAAAAAACGGAATTTCTAATTCATGCCGGCAATATTCACCGAAAAAATTATTTTGCCTGGACCATCCGTCGTCTACTGGGATTTATGGTGCGTTTGTTTAACGCTTGCCTTATTGCAAACAGAAATAAAATTCTATTCAATTTTGAAATGGCCGTTTTCGTAGTCCGTTCTATTCCAAAAATTCATAAAAGCCATCAAAGGTCAGGGGAAGCTGGAGCGTTTCTTTGCTCAGAATTCTAACTAAACTAACCCTCGTCCAATTTAAGCCACTAAAAACATTTCCATTTTCGAATTCAAATTGATCTCGTTAGAATAAATACAAAATCCGGTCTATCTTATGTCGTTAAAAGATTGGCGAGCCTGGTTAAATCTGGTAAAAAATGATTCGAGAGGTGTACAGATGTGTGCACCAAACTGGACAAATCGAAATTTGATTCGGTTTGTCCATTTTTATTTTGGTTTCCCTGGGATACCGATAATTCCGGATAGTATGAAAAGTTGAAGAAGAAAGTTTGATTTCTTATTAAGTAATTCGCGATTTTAGAAAATTGCCATCACAATTATTTTTTTATCCTCATCTCATCATCAAATTTCCCCAATTCATTTCCTACCTGCTTTACTTGCCCTGGCCCCGCCAATACTTTTGATTGAGAGAATTAAACAAATTATCAAAATAATAAAAACGAAAAAATGAATAAGTATTTATTGATCTTATTTCTTGCAGCCGTGCCAGCCATGTGCAATGCACAATTTGGCGGCTTTGTAAACAAAGTAAAAAACACCGCACCTGATTTTGCATCTTACTAATTAATACAAATAGCAGAACAGAAATTACAACATTACTGCTTGAAATTGATGAGGAATGCAATTACCGAAGGTACTATTGCGACATCTTAATACAGTTAATCAAAATAACATTTCATACTATGAAGTCTTCAATGAAATTTATTTTTAGATAATCTTTACACTAAATAATATTTACCCCTATAAATTCTACTATTCTTAACAATAAAAATTCAACAGCTTTCACAAAACTATTTCGCCGGCATACATCCGTAGCATCCGCTATTGTGATTACAAATCTTCTCTTTGCTTTTACCGTAAATAAATGTCCAATGTTATCAATATGACTTAAATTATTCTTTCACCTCATTACTGACTTGTCAAAGTCTATTGATTTGTTATTAAGGGTTTCGAGGTTTATGTCATTATGTACACAGGTTAGGTTCTCCAACTCTATCGGAATCATTCATAAGCCCTTCAAAGATTCTATTTGTTGGACTTTTCTTAAATACCCAATCAACTCAACCTAACTATCGTTCCTGTACCTCACACAAATCTTCTCTCGCATGGCATAAATAAAACCACATTTCACATAAATTAAACCTTCAATCAATAATACCTAGGTAAATTACTGCGTAAATTTATTTGCTGATTTATTTTACTGTATCCGTTTTTCTCTATGTTTATTCTTCTTACACTAAATATTGTTAACCCGGTATGAAAATTTTTGACGATACATTTCAGACAGAAAAATATAAATCCATTCCATTTTCATTTAACAAAGTGAGACATCCAATCTTGTCCCTGACGATTAAAAATGAATCAGCACTATTTTTATTAGATAAAGGAGCAGCCAGTGATTTATTAGATGTTGAATTTGCCCGAAAATTATCTTTCCCTTTAACACCTACAGGTCAAAAAGGTGGAGGTGCGGGTGGGCCTATTCACGATGTATATCTGCGCGGGCCACTGGAATTATTTTATAATGATATAAAATTCAGTTTTTGAACAGTTTTATTCGATAGATTTTACTACAATTAAACAAGCATTGAAAGCGAAAGGAGACTCAGGGGAGTTTAATGGCATATTAGGGTTTAATTTTTTTAAGAAAAATAACTGTATCATAGATTATGGTAAAGAAACCATTCATGTGTTAGTTTAAACTCAATAGATGATCATAGCAATCCGTTGCCAATTAATTTTTATTTCCAGTTGTTAAACTGTACTAAATCCCATAGGTTACCATAAAGGTCTTCAAATACCGCAACAGTACCATAGGTTTCCGTTTTCGGCTCCCTGGTAAATTGAACTCCCTTTGTGCGCATGGCAGCATAGTCTCTCCAGAAATCATCTGTTTTTAAGAAAAGGAAAACACGTCCACCGGTTTGATTGCCGATGCTGTTGCGCTGTTTTTCACCAACTGCTTTTGCAAGCAATAAGG
>JBJXDV010000006.1:0-2503 GCA_046153465.1 Chitinophagaceae bacterium | reverse complement strand
CGGCAAACAGAAAATTTACATCACATTGGACAGGGACGAAGAAATAAAAACGGCACATAACAAAAGGTTTTGTGCAATTGGGGCATGACGTTGAAACAATCATCTGCAGTGCATATCCCAGCTTTATATTCGGCGTACGGAATTCTGCCGGGCAGTAGTTTTAAACTTCGGCTTTTAGTTATAAATTTAGCTTCGGTTCCGGGCGGACAGTTGGTCAATTCCCCAACTGCACAAAGCCTCGAACGTTAGCGGTCATTGTAGGGCGACACCACACAAACTCAAAGTGTGAATGATACAACTCTTTCCCCAATATGTGTAACACTTCTTGAAATTTGTAGCCTGAGCTTTGTGGAGCGGTAATTGTACCGTATTTAAAAACATTATTTAAATAAAACAATTTTTATGGAACAACAAAATAAGAACGCAAACAATCCTGTTACTTGGTTTGAAATTTATGTAGATGACCTTAGCAGGTCACAAAAATTTTACGAAACAGTTTTGGACGTTAAGATGCAAGACTTGCCTGACCCCAATAATACAGGTACTAAAATGACAGCCTTTCCCATGAAAATGGATGCACCAAACGCCAGTGGTTCCCTTGTTCAAATGGAAGGTATGAAAGCCGGTGGCAACAGTACAATTGTTTACTTTGAAAGCGCAGATTGTGCTAAAGAGGAAGCAAGGGTAGAAAACGCAGGAGGCAAAATATATAAGAAAAAAAGGAACATTGGTGAGCATGGATTTATGTCGCTATGTACAGATACCGAAGGGAACATGTTTGGCATACATTCAATGAAATGAATGGCATAAAACTTTTTAAATTCAAATGCACCAACTTTTCGGATTGGTTTTTGAACATAATTTAAAGAATAAATAACATGAGAAAGATAATCGTTTTAGAATTTATTACATTAGATGGTGTAATGCAAGCACCGGGTGGACCTGAGGAAGATGAATCAGGCGTTTTCAAATTTGGCGGTTGGAGTGCGCCTTATGGCGATGAAGCTCTTGGTAAGGCTATGGAAAAACAGATGAAGTCTTCAGACGTTCTTTTGGGTAGAACGACTTTTGATATTTTTGAAAAATACTGGCCAGAGCATGCAGCATCATGGCCAGGTATCAACGATGTCACTAAATACGTTTTGTCCACCACCAGAAATAAATCGGATTGGAAAAACACTGTATTTATCGAAAATTTGGCAGATATAAAAAAGCTCAAAAAGTCAGAAGGTTCTGACATTCAAGTATGGGGCAGTGGCAGACTTATTCAACTACTACTTGAAAATGATTTAGTGGACGAACTCTGTCTTAAAATTTACCCATTAACACTTGGTGAAGGGAAAAAGTTGTTTGACAATGGCACTATGCCAGCAGCATTTACATTAACAGAGAGTAGTATTACACCAAGAGGAGTTATTATTGCCAATTACAAGCGAGACGGAAAAGTTAAGACAGGTACAGTTGGAGCATAGTCATTGACAAACAACAATGCCCTGTTCATTGCCTGCAAGCTTAAACGACACACTACCATGAGCAAAATGACAAAAATTTTAATTGGAGTTTTATTAGGATTACAATTTGCTTGTAATAACTCTGACACAAATAATAAAACGGCAGGTATGGAAAAAATTAAAATAGAAAATCAAAGGGTTAATATTGAGTATGACGATAGCAAAATTGGGAACACAGTTTTATTATTTATTCACGGCTTTGGTATTGACAAAAACTATTGGACAAATCAAACAGCTTTTTTCTCAAAAAAATATAGAGTAATAGCTCTTGACTTGCCAGGTTTTGGACAATCAGGAAAAAATAGGAACAGTTGGACAGTCGAAGATTTTAGTAAAGATGTTTCTGCCGTTCTGACCCAATTAGATTTAGAAAACGTAATTCTTATTGGACATTCTATGAGTGGAGCAATTGCTCTTGAAACTGCATTAAATAATCCAACCAGAATAATCGGAGTTGTTGGCGTTGACAATTTCAAAAACTTTGGAATGGTTGTAACACCTCAATTAAAAGAACAACAAGCTAACATTTACAAAGCCGCAAGGACAGACTTTAAAAAAACAATTTCTGAATATGTAAATCAGGCATTACTTGCACCATCTACTGACACAATAATTAGGAAAAGAGTTTTGAATGATATGACCAACACCGATTCTACTATTGGAATTAACTGTATGGAACAAGGTGACAAATACCCGATTAACGAAAAACTTAAATTGCTTAAAAGAACTCTGTATTTAATTAACAGCGACCTTACACCAACAGACACATTAGGATTTAAGAAAGACAATATTGACTATCATTTATTCAATATTGGTTCAACAGGACACTATCCTATGCTTGAAAAACCGAATGACTTTAATTTACTTTTGCAAAAAGCGATTGACAAAATTAAAAAGTAAATAGAACGTAGCGAACACAGCCAAAGACAACGTGGTTTGTTTGACCAACAAAATAATTGACCGACGAGAAGAACAACGAACCGCTAACATGG
>JBJXDV010000005.1:0-11863 GCA_046153465.1 Chitinophagaceae bacterium | reverse complement strand
TAGTGGTTCCACTTCCCACTGCAGCCATGGTTAAGCTATTAACTTCCTTATCGGGCTGAAATGCATAGCCTGCATATTCAATACGTACATAACTTAGAATACCAGAATTATCATTATCAACCGGTGTGGGAACAACCGCATCGCCAGAACCAGCAAGGCCATCACCATTTGCATTATCAACACCACCTTCTACCTGGTACAAACCAGCGCTTCCGTTAAAGCTTGTATTAACACCTGCTTTTCCACAAATAACAATTCCGCCCCAATCTCCTGAAGTAGGGCTTGGCGCAGCCGAGGTAAAAACAATTGGCTCCGTAGGGGTTCCAATTGCATTAATCTTAGAACCACGGGTAATAATAAGTGCAGCTACATCGGTGCCATTAAAAGAGCCTTTAATAGTAGTTCCAGCTTCAATGTTGAGCGTATGGTTACCTACTATGTAAACAAGACCTTTTAAAATATAATTATTTGCTTTCCGCAAAGTAGTGTCGGAATTAATACGACCTGTTAACGTAATTGTTTGGCCTGAAGGGCCCGTGCCTGGTTGCGTAATAATAATAATTTCCTTTTCGCCATCTGTTTCAATCTTACGGCAACCACTATTAATAAGTAGTCCAAAAGCGATCAATAAAAAAATTCCATGTTTCATTTTCTGTATGATTTTAATAGAGTTTATAATGAATAATTAAAAGTCAGTCCTACCGTGCTTCCGAATTTTCGGGTGAAACGATAAGCATCTTTTCCTTTTTGGAAACTGGTTTTTCCACCATTATTTTGATAGAAGTATTGAGTATTATTTAATATATCCGAAACAGTTAAACGTAATTCACCTTTTGACTTAAGTATTTTTTTAGAAATCTGGAAGTCGAGCAAAGAGCGGGGTGCTTCATAAATATCAGGTGAACCCGCACCGGCCGTTAAATCTCCAACAAGGTAGATACGTTCACCAATACGGTTGTACAATAGCGTGATAGAAAGACCTGCTTTTTCAAGATCATATAATAATCCAACGTTGATAAGATAAGGCGATTGCCCCTGAAGAGAACGATCTACCTGAAATCCCTCGTCTGTAATGCGGCTATAGATATAGGCACCATTTGCCTGAAAAGTGAAATTCTTTAATTTAATAAAGTCGAGTTTCTTACGAAGTTCTATTTCAGCTCCATAAGATTTTGCCTTTGCCGGATTTTGATAACTAAATGTACTGGCTCCTCCACTTCCTTCATTAAAGATTTGTTCAATGGGTTTATCAAAATATTTATAAAATACACCCACTGTAAAAACTTCACCTGCGCGAGGGTACAACTCATATCGAAGATCAAAATTGGAAACTTTGGTACGTTCCAGTAACGGGTTGCCTTGTACAGAAGCATTCAATTCAAAGTCATATATATTTAGAAAAGATAATTCCCGCAATTCAGGTCTGATAACCGTTTGAGAGCCCGACAAGCGAATATTCGTTTTCGAATTTAGTTTAAGGGTTGCATTTAAGCCGGGAAGAAAGTCTGTAACAACGGTATGGGTAAACCGCGGGTCCCATTTTTTTACACTGCCCACGAGCTGGTCGTAATGTTCAACCCTAAGGCCCCACACTACCCTTAATTTAGAATTAAACTGATTATCAAGTTGCAGAAATCCCGCATTCAGTATTGTATTAGCCAGGTACCTGAAATTTTTTCCCTTAATGGCATCAAACGCAAATTTATTTCCTGAACCGTTTCCAAAATTATCTTCTGAAAAAACTTTATCTGCCGGCAATTGACGCAATGCATCATTATCCAATGGCAAATAATTAGCAAATAATTTAGCATCATATAACCTGTCTTTAACCTGAAACATATAACCTGCCTTCACGGTTTGTTTCTGATCAAAAAGATTGAATGTATTAGCAATGTCGCCGCCAGCAGTATATATATAATCACTCAGGTCCTGAAATATTCTGCTACCGCTTTGTTGAGACAGGGTATTAGAAACAATCAATCGATAAGGCTCGGCAACGGTTCTCGATTTTGAATAAAGTATTCTGCGCTGATCTGGTATATGCCCATCCAGAATATTGAAAGCTCCGTACCATTTTAGTTTAATTAGTTTGGCAATACTATGTTCGCCGGTGAGCTGACTGGTAAAAAAAGTATTTTGTTTGAAGGTAAGTTCAGATCCGCTTATTTGCTCATCTCTGTTAAAATCGGTACCTGTTCTATTTGAAATATAATTCGTAGAATTCACATTTATGATCGATTTCAATGAAATTTTATTCTGAGCATTAAGCTGGTACGAAAGGCTTCCCAATGCACCAACAGAAACATCTTGTGCAAAACGAGTATCATTAAAATCATAATTAATACTAAACACATTACCCGCTAATGAGTTTGACCGATTAACCAGGTTCAGTATTCTATTGCTTTTATTATATATAATACCGATAGTGCCACCGATTGTTTTTCCAAATAATTTTGAATTGAATCCACCATTTATTTGAAAAGAAGCATTAACGGGTGCGGTAGAAACCGTTCCGGCCCAAACGTTGCGCATTTGTTTACCAATAATGGTCTTTTCGTCAGCAGATGATATATCAAATTCAGATTTTCGTTTATAGGAAGTAGGTAGCGATCTGCTTCCATCATCAATTCCGAGCCAGTCGGTATTGCCTGCGTTATCTTTATAGAAATCTTTACCTATTGTTTGTGTGTTAAAGCCAGTACCAATTTGTATGTTAAAAAAACTTTTTGAAGGAATATCTTTAGTATTTACCTGAATTAATCCGCCAGCCCATTCACCTGGATATTCCGGAACAAATGCTTTATTGATAACAATATTATCAATCATTGAAGCAGGAATTAAATCGAATGAAAAGGTTTTACGGTCCGGTTCAGTACTGGTCAATAAAATACCATTTAGCATCGCCTGGTTGTAGCGATCTGCCAAACCCCTTATCACAATAAATTTACCTTCCTGTATACTTGCTCCGGGTGTTCTTTTTAAAACTTCTCCGGTATTTCTATCTGGAGAACGACGTATACTTTCGGCAGAAATAACCGAGGCAACAGTATTTGTGTTTTTTTGGAAAGAAATTATAGAGGCTGCAGTTTCTCTACGAGCATTGCCTCTATTCGCTGTAACGGTTACTTCAGATAATTTTTTACTGGTAACAGACAATACAATATTTAAATCCGTAATAGAACCTGCGGCTACTTCCAGCTCAGTGACCGTTTTTTTATCATATCCAACTGCTGAAAATTCGAGTTCATATTTTTTTCCGGCGGCGAGATTTATAGTATATAAACCATCAAGATTTGTTGTTACTCCGCCGGGTGCCCCAACAATTTTTACTGAAACACCTGAGAGTGGTTCATTTTTTTCATTTAGCACCTTACCGGTAATTTTCCCGGTTTGTGCTAAGGAACATAAAGAAGTAAGTAGTACTATTAATAGGGATAGGTATTTTTTGATCACAATTAACTGTTTATTTCGGGTCAAAATTATACTCGCAATGTTATCGCCGTATTACTCCTATGTTAAGGAATTGTGTACCCAATGTTACTTAAATATTAACTTGTCGATTTGAAGGCGATACGAAAGTCAGAAAAGCAAAATATTACCCTTGAAGCCATTTACATTCCCAGAAATTACTATTTTATCATTGTTAACAAAATAATGCCTAAGAATTAGTTTAGTAAATCGTTTACATTAATTGGGGTAAAAATTACCTTCGGTACAATCACTCGCTTCTTTTTGATGGGCCACCTGAAACTGCGGCTAAATATATCCGCTGAGCCGGAGTTGGTCGAAACGGCTATATAAATTCAAAATATTCTCAACAATACTGGAAGAAGTATCAATCATAGTCCGATAAAACTGAGTATGGGCTGTTTGAAAAAACAAGAGCAGGAAGATACCTAAAGCAGAACATCCATTTTATGATTAAAAAAGACCACAGCAAAGAGGTTATTGGCCTTAGAAAGTCAATATTAAGAAATTGTTACCAAAAATAAGGTTCGTTGATGGAGCGATCTATTAAACCAATCTTTGCCCAAATTATGAACCATGGGCCTCAATTCGATTATGAAAATTTTTATGCCAAAAGACAGGGTTTTTTATACCCTATTTGAAGAAGTAGCAGATACAGTTTCAAAAATGGGTAAAACTTTAAAAGAAGTTGTAACTGAGCCTGATTTTGATAAACGGGCAGCTATTATTTCAAGAATAGAAGATCTGGAGCATCATAACGATGATTTAACACATCGGATATTTACAGAATTAGGACGCAATTTTATAACTCCCTTCGACCGGGAAGACATCCATTATCTTGCTTCAGCATTGGATGATATTTGTGACTACACCTATGCTACTGCTAAAAAAATAAATTTCTATAAAATTAATCCTAACGACCCTGGCATCCAAAAGATGGCAGACCTTATTGAACAATCCTGTGATCAAATTAGAAATGCTGTAAAAGAGTTACGCAATATGCGCAATATGCGCAATATTACTGATGCCCTGGTTAAGGTAAATAGTATTGAGAATCAGGCTGACGATATTTTTGATCTTAGCATTGACCGGCTTTTTGAAACCGAACCAGATGCAAAAGAAGTAATTAAAAAAAGAGAGATTTACCAGGTAATGGAGGTAGTTACTGATAAATGTGAAGATGCGGCAAATGTAATCGAGTCTATAATTATTAAATATGCTTAACCAGAATAGCTAAGATCCTTATTGAAGATTGGACAGGAAATACTCATACAGTATCATTTTTTGTCTAAAATAAGAAGGTTCACTAGTATATTATATATCAAATACCATGACTTTTCTAGTTATAATAATCATACTGGCACTTGTGTTCGATTATATTAATGGTTTTCATGATGCTGCCAACTCCATTGCCACTATTGTTTCCACCAAAGTATTAACTCCTTTCCAGGCAGTATTATGGGCCGCTATATTTAATTTCGCTGCTTTTTTTGTATCGAAATATATTATAGGAGAATTTAAGATCGGTAATACAATTGCAAAATCTGTTAATGAAAATTTTATTACCCTTGAAGTAATTTTTGCGGGATTAGTTGCGGCCATTGCCTGGAACCTTCTTACCTGGTGGTTTGGAATTCCCTCAAGTTCTTCTCACACCTTGCTTGGAGGTTTTATGGGGGCAGCCCTTGCTCATGCCGGAGCCCTAAGTAAAGATGGTATCAGTGTAATTAATTACGCCAAAGTTATTCCTACTTTCTTGTTTATTTTCATGGCTCCGTTAATTGGAATGATCATCGCTTATACAATAACGGTAATAATTATAAATATTTGCAGAAAAGCAAATCCTTATAAAGCCGATAGCTGGTTCCGTAGGTTACAATTGGTTTCATCGGCATTATTTAGTTTAGGCCATGGTGGCAATGATGCGCAAAAAGTAATGGGTATTATTGGAGCTGCTTATATTTTTTATGAAAAGCAAAAAGGAGTGACCGTTGGTTTCACTGAATTTATTAATACACATATGTGGGTGCCGCTTGCAAGTTTTACTGCAATTGCAATTGGAACAATGAGTGGTGGTTGGAAAATTGTAAAAACAATGGGTACCCGTATCACAAAAGTTACGCCGCTGGAAGGCGTGAGTGCAGAAACAGCAGGTGCCATAACTCTATTTGTAAGCGAAAAATTAGGAATACCAGTTAGTACTACCCATACTATTACTGGTTCAATAATAGGTGTAGGTGCCACTAAAAGATTGTCAGCCGTTCGGTGGGGCGTAACTATTAATTTATTATGGGCATGGATACTAACTATTCCAGTGAGTGCAATACTTGCTGCCATTGTTTATTATGTACTGAAACTATTCATCAAATAATAATAAACTTTTTGACAATCAATTCCCTTCGCTGGCAATGTAAAACGGTTGATTTTATTAAACGCTTTCTCCTTACCTTGACAATAATTTTTTAATTTTCCTGTTGACATAAAAAAATTAGCTGCATGAAAGGTATCATTTTGGCCGGAGGTTCCGGTACCCGTTTACATCCGATTACTTATGCGATCAGCAAACAAATCATGCCTATCTATGATAAACCTATGATCTATTACCCACTCTCCACCCTAATGATGGCGGGCATCCGGGAAATTCTGATTATTTCTACTCCACACGATTTACCCCAATTCAAACGACTCTTAGGATCTGGTGAACAATTAGGGTTAAATTTTTCCTTTGCAGAACAACCCATTCCCAACGGTCTTGCGCAGGCTTTTGTGATTGGTGCTGATTTTATTGGTAAAGACAGTGTAGCACTTGTGTTGGGTGATAATATATTTTATGGGGCAGGATTGGGCGACCAACTTCAAAAAAATAGCAATCCAGCAGGTGGCATTGTATATGCCTATCATGTAAGCGATCCCGAACGATATGGGGTAGTAGCCTTTGATAAAAATAACCAGGTACTTTCGATTGAAGAAAAACCACAGCATCCCAAAAGTAATTATGCAGTACCCGGATTGTATTTTTATGATAATGAAGTAGTGCAAATTGCCAGCGATCTGAAACCTGGTGTAAGAGGTGAATATGAAATTACGGATGTAAATAAAGAATATCTTCGCCGTAACAAACTAAAAGTATCCATCTTAGACAGAGGTACGGCCTGGTTAGACACCGGTACATTTGATTCATTGATGCAGGCTTCATTGTTTGTACAGGTTATTGAACAACGGCAGGGTATTAAGATTGCTTGTATTGAGGAAATTGCTTATAGAAAAAAATTTATCAATGCCGCTCAATTGGAAACAATGGCACAGCCCTTGTTAAAAAGCGGTTATGGTCAGTATTTAATGAACCTGCTTCAGGAAAATAAATAATAAAAATCAGAAAATTACATGAGTAAAATATTAGTGACCGGGGGTTGTGGTTATATAGGATCTCATACCATTGTTGACCTGGTAGAAAACGGGTTTGAGGTAATTTCTGTTGATAACAATTCAAGATCTTCTGCCCGCATTCTTGAAGGAGTTGAAAAAATTACGGGGAAAAAAATTAAGACTTATAAAGTTGATCTCTGCAATTTCGATGATACGTTTGCGATTTTTGCTGAAAATGATGATATCTCTGGTATCATCCATTTTGCAGCGTATAAAGCAGTCGGGGAATCGGTGGAACAACCACTCATGTATTTCGAAAACAACCTTCTTTCGTTAATAAATCTTTTAAAATGTGTACAGGAATTTAATATTCCGCATTTTGTTTTTTCTTCTTCCTGTACTGTTTATGGCAACCCCGATAAAATTCCTGTAACGGAATCAACTCCGCCAAAGCCTGCAGAATCTCCCTATGGATATACCAAACAAATGGGAGAACAAATTATCAATGAATTTGCAAAAGCCAGTAATACGAAATGCATCTTATTACGCTATTTCAATCCGGTTGGAGCGCATCCAAGCACCTTAATCGGTGAACTTCCCATTGGTAAACCAGCTAACCTTATACCCGCCATAACTCAAACGGCAATCGGAAAAATACCTTTAATGACTGTTTATGGCAACGACTACAATACCCGTGATGGTTCCTGTCTTCGAGATTTTATTCACGTAAGCGATATCGCGCACGCACACACGCTGGCAATACACTATTTGCTGAACGGGAAAACTAAAAACCGTTGCGAAGTATTTAACCTGGGCTCGGGTAATGGTGTTACTGTATTGGAAGCGATCCTGGCTTTTGAAAAAGTAAGCGGCGAAAAGTTAAATTATGTAGTTGGTCCCCGCAGACCAGGTGATGTAATAGCTATTTATGCAAATAATGATCATGCCCGCCAGTCACTCGGGTGGGAATTAAAGTTTGGACTCGAGGATATGTTAATGACGGCATGGAAATGGGAAATGAGAATAAAAAATGATGAAAAATTTTTTCAGAGTAAACCAGCAGGTCTTAATTAGTAGTGAGCCCTGCGTATGAAGCCAGGAGTTAAGCGCTGGTGTTTAAAAGAAATTATTCGGAATACGATTTAATACTAACTATTGCCGATTTACAATTATCTATAATGCTATTCCTAAAAAATATATTTGGTATTGTTTTAATGATGGCATTGGTTGCACCCATCGAACTTGAAAAAAAATCAATCCTGGATAATAAAGTTGAACTATTAATGCCGAAGGGATGGAAACCAATGTCTCAAGATCTAATTAAAATAAAATACCCCGGGGTGCGACCCCCAAAACTGGTTTATAGCGACGTTTCCGGAAGTATCAGCATTGCGTTTAACCATACCGATAGCAAAGCATCTCCGTCGATGCTTGAAAAATATAAGGAAGTATTAAAAACAAGTTTAGAAACAGCCTACCCCGATGCTGTTTGGGAAGAAGATGGAATTAAAGAAATAAATGGCAAAAAAGCAGGCGTATTCAGAGTTATCACGGAGGCGCGTGATGATAAAATTTACAATTATATGGTGTTTACCGATATGGACGGAAAACTATTGATATGTTCCTTTAATTGTTTAGAAAAAAAATTGAAAGCCTGGAAACCTTTGGCTGAGGAAATCATGAATTCGATTTCGATTAAATAAGCAGAAAAACCAACGGCTAAGGACTCTTCCTTAGGACAGTTCCCGAAAAATTATCTCCTTTGGCATTTTTATCATTCCTTTTGTATGTTTTGGGTCGCTCGAAGGCAGAACTTTGCAGCTTGAAGTAAAAAACCCGACTCTTTAAACTCTCTTTTCCCTTACTTTGCAGCACCAAATTTTATTCATGTTAAAGGATATTCAATCAACCGGACAAAAAGATACGCGTAGTGGTTTTGGAGATGGAATTGCAGAAGCTGCACGCAAAAATCCAAATGTAGTTGCGCTAACGGCCGACCTTGCCGGTTCACTAAAACTGAACCAATTTATTAAAGAATTTCCTGAACGTTTTGTCCAGTGTGGAATTTCCGAAGCCAATATGATATGTGTGGCTGCTGGTTTAACCATTGGAGGAAAAATTCCTTTCACCACCACTTTTGCTAACTTTTCAACGGGTCGTGTCTATGATCAAATTCGGCAGTCCGTTGCCTATTCAGGAAAAAACGTAAAAATATGCGCTTCACATGCGGGGTTAACATTAGGAGAAGATGGAGCCACTCACCAAATTCTGGAAGATATTGGCTTGATGAAAATGTTACCCGGCATGACGGTGATTGTTCCTTGTGATTATGCTCAAACAAAAGCGGCAACACTGGCCATTACTGATTTTGAGGGACCTGTTTATTTACGGTTTGGCCGCCCCGTTTGGCCAATATTTACCACAGACATGCCTTTTGAAATTGGTAAAGCGCAATTTTTTAGTGACGGAACAGATGTTTCGATTTTTGCCTGTGGTCATATGGTTTGGAAGGCAATTGAAGCTGGTAAACTATTAGAAGAAAAAGGTATTAGTGTTGAAGTAATAAACATTCATACTATTAAACCACTTGATACAGCGGCAATTCTCAACTCTATTAAAAAAACCAACTGTGCGGTAACGGTAGAAGAACATAATATAATCGGAGGTTTGGGTGATGCTATTGCACAGGTAGCTGCCAAAAATTTCCCAATCCCTATTGAATACATTGGCACGAACGATACCTTTGGCGAAAGTGGTACACCTATGCAGTTGTTGGAGAAATATGGATTGGATGCACCGGCTATTGTAGCAGCAGTGGAAAAAGTAATGAAAAGAAAATAAATGATATTGGTAAACTGCCTGTACTAATGATCTGGTATTGGCTAATGAATGTATTTTTCATAATCATTTTATACCAGCGTCAAAAAAAAGTAAAAGAGGTTGTCCGCTAAATAGAACGCAGCCTCTTTTTATTTGGAAAATTTTCTACTTCTTCTAAATAATTTCATTTTACTTTCGAACTCATCTGCCCCTTGTGTTATTGCCAAAAAAGACCATTAGCACGAAGCAAAAAGCAATCTTTCAATAAAATCTTGTCATAAATTACCGGTATTTCCGTTTAAACTTAAGGTAATTTTAAAAGTCTAATTTCCGTTTAAACAGCTAACCTTATGGCGGTAACCATTCAAGACAGCGAACTATTGATTCAATTTCGCGATCCGGCTACTAAAGAAAAAGCCTATACTTCTATTATACGTAAATACCAGGAACGGTTGTATTGGCATATACGGCGTATGGTTGTTGAGCATGAAGATGCCAACGATGTTCTTCAAAACGTGTTCATAAGAGTATGGAATGGTCTTGAAAATTTCAGAGAAGATGCCCAGTTGTATACCTGGTTATACCGCATAGGCACCAATGAATGTCTTACCTTTTTAGAACAACAGAAAAAAAGAGCTTCAGTTTCGCTCAGTGATGTAGAAAGCAGCCTCGAAAATAAGGTTAAGGCTGATAAGCATTTTGATGCTAACAAATTAGAATGGAAGCTTCAGTTGGCTATTCAGCAACTTCCTGAAAAACAACGAGTTGTATTTAGTTTACGATATTATGATGAAATGCCTTATGCCGAAATGAGTAAGGTACTCGACACTTCTGAAGGTGCCCTTAAAGCAAGTTATCATCATGCAGTAAAAAAAATTGAAGATTTTGTATTGAATCATTAAACTTTGAGGCCGAATTTCCATCTCATTATAACAAATGAATAACAGAGAAACCATAGTAAATGAATTGAAAGAACTTAGCCCGGTATTGGCGCAAAGTAGTCGTTCTGTACCTTATCAGGTGCCAATGGGTTATTTTGAAGAACTACCAGAAAAAATACTTGGCTTGGTTCATTCAGTTAACAATGGTTCACCCATTTTAGAGAAAGCAAAACAAAACCCCTTTAATGTACCATCTGGTTATTTTGAAAATCTTGCCGATTCAATATTGGAAAGGATTAAGGCAATAGAAATTGGTTCGCCCATAGATGAAATTCAAGCATTGTCTCCTTTATTAGGAAAACTAGATAATAAGAATCTATATCATGTACCTGCAGGTTATTTTGATGAGTTGGCAGGAAATGTAACAGATGGCGCAAAAGCAATTGAATTGGTAAACGAAGCTTTGGAGAACTTATCTCCATTAATGAATAGCCTTAAGCAAAAGAATGTATATGAAGTACCAACAGGATATTTTGAGAGCCTTCCTTCAGAAGTTCTTACGAAAGCAAAACATCAACATCCTTCCAAAGTAATTTCGATAAGTTTTAGCCGTAAAATAATGCGCTATGCGGCAGCGGCAGTAGTAGCAGGAGTTATCGTTACATCTGGTTGGCTTTATTTCAAAGATCCTATTGTTAGCCCTAACCCTGATGTAGATGTAGCTACAAAAGAAGTAACGAAAGAATTAAAAACAACCAGTGATGAAGAATTACTCCGTTTTATAGAAACAGAAAATAATTTGACGGATGAAACGGCAACAACCTCTCCGTCTACCGAAGAAATTGAAGCAACAGATATGAAAGATATGCTGGTGGATGTAACGGATGAAGAACTTCAGCAGTATATTGAAGAAACAAGCCCTGAAAATGATAATTCAGTAACGAATTAATAAAATTGTATGAAAAGATATATACTTATAATGCTATTTTTATTTGGTTATACCATTGCTGGTATTAGTCAGGACGACGATAAAAAAGGCGGGCGCATCGAAGCTTTAAAAATTGCTTTTCTTACCCGAAAGTTGAATCTTAGCTCGGAAGAAGCACAGAAATTCTGGCCCGTTTATAATAAGTACGCCGATGAAATTCGAAAAGTACAAATAGAAGCGCATCAAAATCAAACATCTGAAATAGATCGGGAAGAAAAAATTCTTACGATTCGCAAACGGTTCAATGGTGAATTTGCTAAAACGCTTTCAAACGAAAAAGTAAATACTTTTTTTCGGGTTGAAAAAGAGTTCAATGGCTTTTTGCAAAAAGAAATGATGG
>JBJXDV010000004.1:0-2509 GCA_046153465.1 Chitinophagaceae bacterium | reverse complement strand
GAAGATGACTTGCCGGAAGACACCAAAGTATTGATGGTAGAATATCTTCATCCAAAATTAAAAAAACTATTTCCAGAAATTGCTGCCAGCCCATTTGTGTACTATCTCAATGGAAAAAAGCCTTTTAAAACCGAGCATCTAAAAGGGATTGGGATGGTTACCGATTTTATAACCCCTTATTTCAAGGTTCAAATGGTAAAAAACCAGTATGAAATAGAATGCAGGGTAAAACTAAATGGAAAGGACGCCTCGATAACAGATAATGAAATTGATAGTAGTCTATTATTCTTTTTTGAAGAAAATCTTTATTTGTGGCAAAAGCCAGAAGATGTTAGCCTGACAATGAAATTTCACGCTAAAGGAAAGGAACTCATCAACAAAACAAATTGGCCCGTACAATTGGTACAGTTTGTTTTACCGCTTACAAGAGATTACCATGTGGAATTCGATCCCGCTATTGTTAGTGAAATAAAGGATGGTGATCCAGAAAAGCGAATTGTACTCAATGAAAAAGGCGATTACCTGGTATTTCAACCACTATTTTCTTATAAAGGATTTGAAACAAAACCCGGCGGTAAAGATGAACTGGTTATACCTGATGGAGATAAAGTAATGATTGTTCACCGCAATCGTGAAAAAGAATTGCAGTTTATTCAAAAGCTGGAAGCATTGCATTCTAATTTTATTCGACCGGAAGGGGCCAATCAACTTGCATTAAAAGGCACAGATGTTTTACGGAATAACTGGTTCTTTTTATTTGTAGATGCAATGCGCGATATGAAAGTGCCGGTATTTGGGCACGATGCATTGAAAAATTTTAGATTCAATACGGCCAAACCTCAAACAAAAATACATATCAGCAGCAATACCGATTGGTTTGATGCTAGAGTAGATATCGTTTTTGGTGAACAGAAAGTAACAATAGCCGATGTAAAAAAAGCATTGGCCAACCGACAGCAATTTGTTCCGCTGGGCGATGGCACTTTAGGAATATTACCCGAAGAATGGATCAAGAAATATTCTTTGTTGTTTAGAGTGGGAGAAGGAAAGCAAAATCAACTTAAGTTATCGAAATACCACATGAGTGTGATCGATGAATTGTATGATAACCGAAGTGAAGAAGAACTGATTGTAAAATTGGAAGCTAAATATGAAACGCTTCGGAATTTTAAAAATATTAAAGAGATTCCCGTGCCAGCCCATTTGGTGCCTATTTTACGTCCTTACCAGGAACATGGTTTTCATTGGCTAAACTATTTATCGGAAGTTGGATGGGGTGGTATACTGGCAGATGATATGGGTTTGGGTAAAACCGTACAGGCCCTCTGCTATCTTCACTATTATAAACAGTTTCATGGCAAGCTGAATGCATTGGTGGTTTGTCCTACAACCTTAATGTTTAACTGGGAAAATGAGATAAAAAAATTTACACCTACTTTAACTTATCATATTCATCACGGTGGCGAACGTACGCGTTTGAAAGAACAGTTTATGGAAACCAATGTCGTTATCACTACCTACGGAACCCTGCGTAGCGATATTAAATTACTGGTAGAAATTCCGTTCGATTATGTAATACTGGATGAATCGCAGGCTATTAAAAACCCTTCAAGTAAAGTAACAAAAGCGGCTTCGCTCCTTAGATCGAAAAACAGGCTTTGTTTAAGTGGTACGCCTTTACAGAATAATACCTTTGATATTTTTGCGCAGATGAATTTTCTTAACCCCGGTATGCTGGGCAGTATGGAATTTTTCAGGCAGGAGTTTGCCATACCCATCGATAAATTGGGAGAACCCGAGCGGAAAGATCATTTACGTAAATTATTATTCCCTTTTATTCTTCGAAGAACCAAAGAACAGGTGGCGAAAGATCTACCCGAAAAAGTAGAAACTATTCTATTCTGTGAAATGCAGGACGAGCAACGCAGCATTTATGAAGCTTACCGAAATGATTTCCGCGATAAGATAATGGGTACGATTGAATCGAATGGTATCAATAAATCGCAGTTAACTATTTT
Source organism: Chitinophagaceae bacterium (assembly GCA_046153465.1). Taxonomy (GTDB): domain Bacteria; phylum Bacteroidota; class Bacteroidia; order Chitinophagales; family Chitinophagaceae; genus Endoryza. Next base: position 491 of record JBJXDV010000004.1, on the reverse strand, counting down.
ACAGGGATTGATGAAACTGCGGCAGATTTGTGATTCGCCTTCAATTATGAATGAAACTGAAAAGTTTCCGGCACATTCAATTAAGTTAGAAGAAATAAGCAGGGAGATTTCGGAAAATATGGGGAATCACAAAGCGCTTATCTTTTCACAGTTCCTGGGTATGCTGGCATTGATAAAGGGAAAGTTGAAGGAACTGGAAATTGATTTTGAATATTTTGATGGCAGTACCACCGCAGTGGAACGCGAAAGAGCTATTCAACGTTTTCAAAATGATGATAATTGCCGGGTGTTTTTAATATCGTTGAAAGCAGGTGGCGTGGGATTGAACCTAACGGCCGCCGACTATGTATATATTGTAGATCCTTGGTGGAACCCTGCGGTAGAGCAGCAGGCCATCGACCGTACCCACCGTATCGGACAAACGAAAAATATATTTGCGTACAGAATGATTTGTAAGGATACGATTGAAGATAAAATTATTCAGCTACAGG
>JBJXDV010000003.1:0-2855 GCA_046153465.1 Chitinophagaceae bacterium | reverse complement strand
TTTATTATTGCATTTGCTGGAGAAATATACGGACAGGGCTACAGCGATTCTTGCATCTAAATATTTTGCAGTGGATATTGACAGAGGCAGTCAGAATGCCTTTGCCATGTTCAGGGGACAAAAAAATCATACAGATGCAGCAATAAAAAAAACACAGGAATACATTGAAAAGAACACACAAGAAAAAATTACGGTTGATGAATTGGCTGATATGGTTGCTGTAGGGAGAAGAAGTTTTGAACGGCGGTTTAAACAGGCAACTAATAACTCAGTTTTAGAATATGTACACCGGGTAAAAATCGAATCAGCAAAACGGCAATTTGAAAACAGCCGTAAAAATATTAATGAAGTAATGTTTGATGTGGGTTATACTGATACGAAGGCATTTAGAGCTATGTTTAAAAAGATAACTGGATTGACACCGATTGAATACAGGAATAAGTATAATAAGATGGCGATGGAAAATTGATTAGGCAAAATAATTACTTCACGATATCACAAAATCTACTTAATGAATAAATGTGAAGTGAAACTGAGTCTATGTCCGAATTTTTCAAAATAGGTAGCTCCGATGCTTTGATATAACTAACTCTTTCCTTACCGAAAACGGTCTTAATGTTATCATTACTTAAAAAAATTTCATCAATTAGTTTACCTTGTAAATTTTCATTAAGCATTCATTTTCCGGATGTGGATGTATTGGTGTTTCCTGCAAAGGTTTCCGACAAAGCAATCGTATTTCAAATTTATCTGTGCTGAATAATATTGAAGAGTTGTAAGCATCTTCCTTAAGCTTGATAAACTCGTCAAATCCTTTTAAATGCAAATGCTGAAATTCGTCCTTAAAATATTCAAGAGTAGTAAATCTCTCTGCTGCGGTAAACTCAATTAATTTTGTTGAAGTTGTAATGAATTCATCAGGCAACATATATTTTTATGCATCAAGTTGCCGCTATTCGTGGTTGGCATGTTTATAAATTTTTGTAAATTGCTCATTTACTAATTTCGTTATAAATAAGTACAACTATTTCACACTTGCAGAGGTTAAAAAGATATTATAATTGCTTTATTTGTTAAAAGTAAGTTTATAACGAAAAGTTGATGATTTGTATGCCGATAGTTATTGTACTTAAATTAAAACAGACAGGCGGTGTAAGCCCCTCTAAAAAGCTATCTCCTTTTCAAATCTAAATAAATTGTAACAATTGCAGCTACAGTGATAGCTACAGATAAAATCAGATTTGGGTGGATCTTTTTAAATAGTTCGGGAAAACCAGCAGGGGGTTCTATTCCATCTGGCCAGGTGCTGGTGCCCGGAAACAATAGGGCCGGAATAAACATACCCCAAAAAAATATGGGTGCCAATCCTGCAAACCATGTTATGAGAACAGAATTTTTGTCCGCATAATTTCCCCATAACAGATACAAAGCAATACATTGAATAAAAGTGATTGATAAATATTGTATAGCCCAATGCAGGCGTGCATGTGGTTTCCATTGAATATTGGTCATGTGTGTAGTATTCAAGTCCATTATTGTAGGAATAATGATGGTTGCTGAACACAAAACGGTGAATATAATTTTTGAAGTGAGGTTCATATTTATTTGGTTTAATAATTATGAAGCAAAATTCAATATTTAAAACAACCTGCGCATTCACCTATGTTAACTTCGGAGAATTCGCCATTTTATTTCGTATTCTTGAAAGAGATTGAGGCTTAATGCCAAGATATGATGCAATAAGGTATTGCGGAACATGCTGAATAATATGAGGAAATTCTTTGAGCATATTGAGGTATCGTTGCCCGGCAGTTTCAGTAAGTAAACTGATTTCCCTTTTTTCTTTACGCAGGTATAAATAGTTGGCGATTTTTAACGCAAATTGTTTCCAGTTTTCTGATGAATGTATCAGTTCCTGGTAGGTATCATAGCTCCATAGGGTAAGTGTCGCTTTTTCTTCAGCCCGGATAAAAATTTGTGATGGGGATTGTGTAATAAAACTGGAATAAGAAGTTATGAATTTATTGTTGCCTGAAAAATCTTTTACATGCTCTCCATCATCAGTTGAAATGATAAAACTAAATGTACCACTGTGTATAAAGGCAAATGATTTGCAGATTTGGCCTTCTGAAATAAAGAATGCTCCTTTCGCTAACTCTACTTTTTTACCAATCACCATAAAATGATTTATTTCTTCATCACTAAAAGTGGTTATTAGTTTTAGAAAAGCTGCTATGTTTTGTAAGTCGTTCAAAATTTTATTTGAAAATAGTTCTTTATTAAAGTTTCAAGTCTGTTTTTTCGTAAATGTGTCTGCCCAATGGTAAGCTTCTTTTGAGTTTCCAAAAATGTCTTGCTTGTTCAATTGTCATAGTTGGATTGTCTGTAAAAAAATCCCTGATATATTTGTTGTATTGATTTCCTGCGGGAATTTCGCTTTTGAAATTTTTATCTTTCTTTTTTTCATTCAGTTTTTGCCACTCATTTATTGCGTACTGTAATGTCTTACCACAATTGTCTTTCATAAAGTTCATAAACGGAATACTAAAATGAAACTTAACGCCACAATGCTGCTTAAAAAATTGCCTTGTATTAGGTCCATTTGTATAACTGTCTGTAATAACTGTGTCTAAGCTTAATAAGGATTTTGACCAAATAAATTTTGAAGTTGGCTTTTGTGAGTGTGATATTTTTTCTGTTTTTGCAATTCCTTTGTCTAATACAGTTGCAATTCTTTCCAAAATAGTAAACTTCGCTCCAGCATAACTTATCTTTGTCAGTTTGCAGAAGTCAACCAATTCTTGTTTTAACCAATACCAACGTTTAAGTTGATTTCCTGTTTCAATGTCGTTAAT
>JBJXDV010000002.1:0-22380 GCA_046153465.1 Chitinophagaceae bacterium | reverse complement strand
AATACCTTCTATTTGCACGGGGTGTACAAATCCATTCCTATCTTCAGTAGTTTCGGGCGATAATTCATTTTTAGGTAACGAATTAATAAAAGCAGCGGCTACTTTAACAGCATTCACCATTCTATTTTTCGCCAGGCCCGGATGCGCACTTACACCATGAAAATCAATGGTAACACCATCCGCAGAAAAATTCTCATTTTCCAACGAACCACGTTCACCTCCATCTAGTGTATACCCAACCGTTGCTCCTAATTTTTGAAGATTCACATGGTTTATTCCCTTTCCAATTTCTTCATCAGGTGTAAATAATAGTTTTATAGAACCATGCTTAAATTCGGGATGCGTTAGTACATAGTAGGCCATATCCATAATAATTGCTATGCCAGCTTTATCATCCGCTCCCAATAATGTGGTACCCGATGCCGTTATGATATCATCTCCTATTCGTTCAAGTAAGTAAGGATATTCATGGGTTGTAATTATTTGGGAAAGGTTGTCGGGTAAAACAATTGGGCTACCATCGTATTTTTCATGAACAATTGGCTTTACATTAGTTCCACTGCAATCGGGGGAGGTATCCATATGCGAACAAAAACAAATTACCGGAACTTCCTTATCCGTGTTAGAAGAAATGGAAGCATACACATATCCAAATTCATCAAGATGCGCATCTTGTATCCCCATTTGTAACAATTCCGAGACGAGCAAATGGCCCAATTCTTTCTGTTTCTCGGACGACGGAAAAGTATCTGACGCAGGATCACTTTGTGTATCCATCTGCACATAGCGAAGAAAGCGTTCCTTAACAGTAAAAAGATAGAACTCAACCATGAAAATTATTTTGAAGCAACAAGATAAGAAAAGGGAAATTATTATTGTTTATAGACCAGGTCATAATATACCATTAAGAAAATTTCTTGTGCTCTTATGTGGTTATCTACTAACAAGAAACCTCAAAAAAAATTTCTTGTGATCTTATGTTCCTGTGGTCATCTATTACTACGAAAACTCAAAAAAAATTTCTTGTGATCTTGTGCGCTTGTGGTTATCCTTTTGCCACGAAAACTCAAAAAAAATTTCTTGTGATCTTATGTTCTTGTGGTCATCTATTACTACGTAACCTCAAAAAAGATTTCTTGTGATCTTGAGCGCTTGTGGTTATACTTTTGCCACGAAACTGCGAAGAAGATTTCTTATGATCTTGTGTTTTTGTGGTTATAGTTTGCTATAAAAAAATCCTTTTGGTTTTGAAAAAAATTTCTACCTTTTACATAACCAAAACCAAACTAACATGAAAAAGCTTGTCATTGGCGCCATCGTTGGCGGCCTCCTTGTCTTTATCTGGCAAACATTATCCTGGACCGCCTTAATGCTTCACTCCAAAGAATACCAAAAAGCCCCGGGCGAAGAAGCAATTATGAGTGTTCTTAATAGTCAATTGAAAGAAACGGGTCAGTATTATCTTCCTGGGGTATACGAAAATGCTTCTTCCGAGGAAAGGCAAAAATTAATGGATGCTATAAAGGGCAAGCCATGGGCTGTTGTAAGTTACCATCAGGCTTACAATGCGAATATGGTAACCAATATCATTCGGGGTTTATTGGTGGATATTGTTGCGGTATATTTTGTTTGCTGGATTCTTGCAGGTAATACCAACCGAAGTTTTAGCAGAATTTTTATCAGCACCCTTTTAATTGGAGTAATAGGTTATTTATTCATTCCCTATTCAATGCAAATATGGTTTGAAACACCTGGTTCTATTACTAATTTTGTAGATACCCTAATTTCCTGGGGACTATGTGGTGCCTGGTTAGGCTGGTGGTTAAATCGAAAGAATGCTTAGAACAACTAGTAAATTGAAGTTTTAAAATGGTGCTTTATAAAAAATGGTTCATAGACTTAAAGACTATGAACCTTTTTTAATTCTATATAAAATTAATCAAAGTGTGATGAAAAGATCAATACGATTTGTGTACTTGCTCTTTGGCTATTCACCACCAACCATTCATTTTTTACGGCATTATAATCCTAGACTTTGCTCCAACAATTTCAACCAGTTCTAAATCAAATACCAATTCTTCACCCGCGAGTGGATGATTAGCATCTAATAGTACAGCCTCTTCCTTTACCTCTACAATAACTACCTGTACCGGTTGTCCTTGTGCGGTAGTCATAGTTAAAGGCATTCCGATCTCAGGTTTCATATCCGGAGGAAACTGATCCAATGGAAATTCTACCAACATTTCCTCCTGCTTAGGACCATAAGCATCATCAACGGGTATATTAATTGTTTTTTTATCGCCTACTTTCATTCCGGTAACACCGTCATCAAATCCTTTTATTACCATTCCACTACCAACTTCAAACTCCAGTGGTTCGCGGCCGGAAGAAGAATCGAATGTTGTTCCATCTGTTAGCTTACCATGGTAATGTACCTTTATGGTATCACCATTTTTTACCTGTTGCATAATCTGTTTTTTAGTTGTAAATATTTTTTGAGCCCATCTTTGGTAGCTCTGTTCACCTTCTGAGGCGTCGCACACTTGTACACTATAACTTAACTGAGCACTGAATAGCTACCAAGCAACACGGATAAAAAGTAAAAGAAAATCAAGGATGACTTTGCCTCGAAAATAAGGCAATGTTTTACAATTTCCGCTAAATTTTTTAAGCATCTTTGTTTAATGATTTATATTAACATAAACTTAGTTGCATGAAAGCCCTTACCCTGCTTTTTATATATGTCGGCGTTTCGGGGCACACATTTAGCCAACCTGATGCTGCTACACGTATCCTTCCGGGCGCAGAGCGGATGAACGTATACCTGCCTCTTTTAAAAGGAAAGCGTGTTGGTATTTTTGCCAATCAAACTTCAACAGTTGGCACTGCACACCTCGTTGATACGCTTTGTAAATCAGGAATAGATATCAAAGTTATTTTTGGTCCGGAGCATGGATTTCGCGGCAAGGCAAGTGCTGGCGAAAAAGTGGGCAACTACACCGATGAAACAACCGGGATACCCGTAATTTCTTTATATGGATCCAAAAAAAGACCCACGGCACAAGAGTTAAAAGAAGTGGATTTATTGATCTTCGATATACAGGATGTTGGCGTTCGATTTTATACGTTTATTTCTTCACTTGAAGAATTTATGGAAGCCGCTTTTGAATATGGAAAACCCTTGATGATATTGGATCGCCCCAATCCCAACGGATTTTACGTAGATGGTCCTGTACTTGATAAAAAATTTCAATCTTTTGTTGGCAGGCAACAAGTTTCTGTGGTATATGGAATGACGATCGCCGAATATGCAATGATGATCGCGGGTGAACGCTGGCTGAGTACAACTGCCAATAAACGTTATGATTATTATCGTATTGCCGAAAATTCAAAAGATACTCCTTTCCATTTTCAAATAATTAAGTGTGGCAATTACACACACAAAAGCAAGTACGAATTACCGGTTCGCCCTTCTCCAAATCTCCCAAATATGCAATCAATCTATCTTTACCCTTCTACCTGTTTTTTTGAAGGAACGGTGTTAAGTGAAGGAAGGGGAACCGATAAACCGTTCCAGGTATTTGGCCATCCTGCATTGCCCAAAGATTTATATTCTTTTACACCAGTTCCCAATGAGGGGGCAAAAAGTTCTAAACTATATGGGCAGGTTTGTTATGGCTGGGATTTGAGTGGTTCAAAAGAGGAGGTACTAAAAAAAATAAATAATAAAATTCAATTGAAGTGGTTGATAGACGCTTATAAATTATTTCCGAGCAAAGACAGTTTCTTTTTAAAAAATAATTTTATTAACTCCTTAGCCGGCAACGAGCAGCTACTGCAACAACTAAAAGCTGGAAAAACAGAAGCCGCCATCCGAAAAAGTTGGGAACCAGGTTTAATCGCTTTTAAAAAAATAAGGAAAAAGTATTTATTGTATGAAGATTTCTGAGAACAGTTTTTGAAGTTTATAGTCTATTGTTTTTGGTTCCTTCGGTTCGACTTCCAAAATTAATTTGAAAAGTATGTATTAAAGAAACAGTTACCAAATTCATTGCAAAACATACTATCCTATTAACGGCCTTTCAGAACTACAAACAATAAACTATAAACCACAAACCATAACCCTATATCAACTCAAAATGTATCGCAATCTTCACCAGGGCTGCAGTATTCTTTGCATTTAATTTAGCTAATAAATTTTTACGATGCGTATCAACGGTGTTTGGGCTAACAAAAATTTTTTTTGCAATTTCATTATTTGTCATTCCTTCCGCAATTAATTCGAGAACTTCTTTTTCCCGGCGCGTAAGTACGGGGATTCCGGCATCCAGGTTTTTACGAAGACTTTGCGCGGCTTCAACGCTAAAAAAAGTTTTGCCCTTTAATACTGTTTGTATCGCTTCCATTAATTCTTCCTGTGTAGCATTCTTCAATACATAACCAGAAGCACCATTATCCATCATTTTTTGAATAAAGCTTTGCTGGTTAAACGTACTTAAACCTATAATAAAAACAGAGGGATATTTCTCCAGTACTTCTTTACATAAATCAATTCCACTCTTATCTGGCAGGTTAATATCCATAAGGATTACATCCGGCAATTCTTTTTGCAGGAAAGCAAGACAGGAAGATGCATTAGAAGCATGGCCCGTCCACACAATATTTTTCTCCTTCTGCAATAATGAATGAATACCCTCTACCACCATATAGTGATCATCAACAATAAATAATTTTATTGGCATATCCATGTCAAATTACATTATTCAATTCAATATGTACTGAAGTTCCCTTTCCTGGCGAAGATTGAATATCCAGATTGCCTTTCAAAAACTCTACCCGGTGCCGTATATTAGTCCACCCAATACCTTTGGCAATATCAATTAGTGATGTATCAAATCCTTTTCCATCGTCTTCAACCGTTACATTCAGTTGATTGTTCGTTCTTGTAAGTTGTACAATTGCCGTAGTGCCCCCTGCATGTTTGATCGAATTATTAATTAACTCCTGTATAATTCTATAGATTGTTATTGAAACCGTTTGATCAATCGCTATGTTTTCCAGATTAATGGATTGGTACATCACCTGCAATACACCTGTTTGGTTGATATCATTACAAAAATCTCTGAGCGCAGTATCCAAACCAAATTTCACCAATGCCTCAGGCATCATATTATGTGCTACCCTCCTCATTTCTTTTATCGAACTATCAAGCATATCCATACTGCGTTCAAAAGATTTCGAATTATCTGCTGTCATCACTAAATTCCCCTTCATTGTATTTAACGAATACTTAATGCCCGATAACATACCACCCAATCCATCATGAAGATCTTTTGCCAGTCTTGTACGTTCCTGTTCTTCTCCTTTTAATACCGCTTCAGTTGCTAATAGCTTTTTTTCTGTTTCCAATTCATTAACCCGCTGTTGCTGTAATTTTTGTTTCTGTCGATAAGTGCGATACGATAAAAAGAATATGATCAATATTCCCATTACGCTCGCTGCAAGCAGATAGTTTAGTAAATTTTGCTGTTGAATCGTTTTCTGCTGCACCAGTAATAATGCTTCCTTTTTTTGTGTTTGATATTTTGTCTCCAGCTCATCGGCCATTCTCCGATTATTCCTGATTTGAACCGAATCATTCACTTCTACATATTCCTTAAGGTGCCCAAAACTTTCATTCAACAGTCCCAGCTTCTCTTCTGCTTTAACAAGATCAAATAAACTCAAACGCCTAACCTGGTCAAGACCAACTTCCTTTGATGCCTCTATTGCCTGTTTAGAATATTTTATTGCTTTTACATAATCGTTCATTTTGAGATAGGTGCTACCGATATGCTGCAATACAAGAGCAATATCATATCGGGTATTGATTTTATTGTATGACGCTAACGCTGCATTAAAGTGAAATAATGCAGTATCATAACGGGTTGCCGATTCTGCATAATAAATGCCCAGTAACGAATGAAATTTACCGATTGCAAAAGTAAGATTAGATTTATTTGCTAAATTGAGTCCTTGCTGCGAAATCATTTTCACACTATCATATTCTTTAAGGCTTACAAATGCATCGCCCAATGCAATGAGGCTTCGAACTATAAAAACTGAATCATTCGTTTTTGAAGCTATGCGCCTTGTTTCCCTGGCATAAAAAATAGCCTTCACCGAATCTTGCAAAAAATTGTATATACCAGATAGATTATAGAAAGAATAAATAAGTTTTGATTCATCTTTTAACTCAGTAAAAACAGCAGCAGCTTCCAAATACAGTTGTACTGCAGAATCATATTTCTGTCGCTGCTGGTAAATGGCTGCGTACCTGTTTTTAAGAAGACCCTGCTGTGTTTTCGAGAGCCTGTCATTATTTCCCTTAATTAAACCATAGGCCTTATCAATTAATAATTTACAACTATCCAATTTCATTTGATAAAAAAGCATGTTGCCTTCCAGGCCATAAGCAACGGAAAGGCCATACGAATAGTTAATTTGTTCTGCAATTTCGATGGACGATCGTAGAATTTTATATCCATTTTGCGGATTTGAAAAAAGCAATTTATCAGCAAGTCTATTCAGTTGATTTACTTTCGAGCTATCATTGGTAAGCGCATTGATTACATTTTCCAGACTATCTACCGCTGTTGCCTGACCGATCACAGAAATATCCATGAACCATATAAACAATAAAATTAAACTATGTTTAATCATATGCTGAATTCTATGAGCACAGAAGTACCCTTATCCGGCAATGAATGTACGTCTAATTTACCCTTTAAAAATTCCACTCGATTCTGAATATTACTCCAGCCAATACCTTTTGAATTTTCTACTATTTTTGGATCAAATCCTTTTCCGTCATCTTCTACCGTTACTGAAAGTTGATCATTCGTTTTACTTACCTGTACGATGGCCATTTTTGCAGCTGCATGTTTTATAGTATTATTCAGCAGTTCCTGTACAATACGATAAATAGTAATCGCTGTAATTTGATCTAACTGTATTTTTTCCATTCCAATAGATTGGTAATTTACCTGCAATACTCCTGTTTGATTGATATCGTTGCAAAAATCCTTCAAAGCTGTATCCAATCCAAACTTCACTAATGCTTCGGGCATCATATTATGCGCCACCCTCCTCATTTCCTTAATAGAACTATCCAGCATATCCATGCTGCGTTCAAAAGCCTGGTTATTTTCAGGCGTCATTATTAAATTTCCTTTCATAGTATTAAATGAATATTTTATTCCGGATAACATACCACCAAGTCCATCGTGTAAATCTTTCGCCAATCGTGTTCGTTCCTGCTCCTCACCCTTCAACACAGCTTCGGTGGCGGAAAGTTTCTGTAGTGTTTCTAATTTTACTATACGTTGTTGTTGTATTTTTTGTTTTTGCTGATATGTTCTGTAGGCAAGCAACGAAACTAACAGCATCGTGAAAGTGCCACCGATTAAAATATAGTTAAGCGTATTTTTTTGTTTGATGGAGAGTTGCTGAACTTTCTTCTCCGTTTCTAATTGTTTAATGAGTACTTCCTTTTTTTCGGTTTCATATTTTTTTTCCATATCTGATGAATTCTTCGACAAAACATCATTTATCATTTTCTCTAAGATCTCGTTGCTCTCCCTGTCATATTTTTCTCCATTGTTAACATCATTAGCTGCGTAAGCAATAGCCGATAATACCCTTAAAGTTGAAGATGCCTCTCTTTTAAAATCGTTTTTCCTGTCAATCGACAGCGCTTGCTCGGCGAATGCTCTTGCTTTAACTAAATCTCTCTGCTGCAAATAACATACAGCTAAAGCCCGAAGCGCAATAGCTTCCCCATCAGCCGACCCAATTTGCCTGTACAAAATCAAACTTCTCTCTGCGTATTTTTTTAGTTTTAGATAATCACCTTTTTTAAGGAAGATACCAGCCATGTTCTGCAAGGCAGTCGCTTCAAGTCTGACATCTTTGTTCTCTGTAGAAATTTGCATTGCCTCTTTGATAAGATCCTCGGCTTTCCGCAGATTACCTTTTTCTGCATAGCTCAACGAGAGATTGAGAAGAGACTGTGCAAGAAGTCCTCTCATTTCTAATTCCCGGCATTGCTGAACAGCTTTTTCTCCAAATACAATTGCTTTATCATATTCTGTCCTGGCAGCGTAAAGCGTTTGCAGTGCATCATTCATTTGCATTTCAATTTTCTTATCTCCTTTTTTTTCTATGATCATTCTGCCCTCAAGGCAAAAAGTGATGGCTTTTTCAAAATCGGATCGCTCCCTGTGCGCTATGCCTATATTGAATAATGAAATGCCAATACTCAATGAATCGTTGATTTCTCTGGCAACATCGAGTGCCTCCTTCATAAAATAAAGCATCGAATCCTGTTGCCCTTGTATTAAAAATGTGTTAGCGATACCTGCAAGTGATTTATAATATCCACTGGTATCCTTTATTTTTTTACTGATCGCTATTGCTTTCCTATAATATTGCTTGGCTGTTACTGGTTCATTGTTCTCATACTCACCTGCTATACTCAGATATAGAACAACTTTTCCGGTATCTTCTTTTGCCTTAGATAACAGTTTCAACAAGCTATCCATTTTTGTTAGCTGTGCGGCTGCGGTAAGAGATAACAAATAATAGATACTGATTAATAATAAGCTCTTTATCATATAGTAAAATAATCCATTAAAGACAGTATACAAATAAAAGATATAGCGGTGCCAGCTCTTCTCCCCTTTTTCAGTGATTTTATATCAATTCAGAAATATCCCCTTTTTAAGGGATCATTTTGTTAGGGGCTCTCTGGATATTTACACCGTAACAAAAAAACAAACCAAAAACACTTTATATGAAAAAGTTTACTACCGTGCTGTCTGTTATTGCTATTCTGTTTTTATCACTAAATGCGCAGGCAAAAATTTGGCGCATCAACAATACACCCGGTGTTACCGCTGATTTTACAAATTGTACCGCGGCGCTTTCCAGCACAAGTGTACTGAACGATGATACATTATATATAGAAAGCAGTGCCATTGGCTATACTGGCTTTACCCTGAGTAAACGACTGGTAATAATAGGTACCGGCTATTTTTTAAGTGGAGCAAATGCTAATACCGGGTTACAGGCCAGTGCCAATTCAAGTTCTTTTACGGGAGGAGTAATCGCTTTTGATTCTACGGGTTCCGGCTCTACCTTAATGGGTTTGGATAATGTTTATTTGGGTGTTGGAGCCGCCCTGGGTTCTGCTACTGATAATATAACAATTACACGTTGCAATATATCTAATTTTGGAGCGTACTATGGTTATACAGCCAATACATCCATGGCAGGCTGGGTGATCAATAAATGTTATATCAGCTCATTTTCGTTCTCCTCGTTTAAGATGCAAGATTGGAATATTAATAATAATATTATAACCAGCACTTTCGATATCAGCGGTACATCAAACACAAATATGATCGTGCGTAATAATGTGATACGAGGTGGTATCAGCTTGTACAATACTTATTTTGTCAATAATATCATTACGGCTACAACTTTTACAAACGTAAACGCCACCATAAAAAATAATATTTCTACAGGCACTAATTTACCTGCAGGTAATAATAATATTAACGGTGCCACTGATGCTGCCTTATTTCAAGGACTTTCAGGAAATAGTACCGACGGACAATGGCGTTTAAAAGCAGGTAGCCCGGCTATTGGTGCTGGCCTTACCGTTGGTGCGGTTGTTTCTCCTGATTGCGGAGCGTTTGGAGCAACAGATCCCTATAAACTTTCAGGCATTCCGAATATCCCGTCTATTTATTCTTTAACGGTTCCCGCTTCAATCCCAACGGGAACAGCTACTATGAATGTAACCTTTAGCACCCGAAGTAACAATTAAAAAAGATTGCGAAAGAAGGTGGTTGCCCCAACAGTAATACCGCTATTCAGCCCTGTTGGCAGTCCCAATGGCCCAGCCAGGCGGGTGTTGCACTCTTCTACCGTATATCCCTATTCGGCAATTTGAAAAATGAACAAACATGAAAAAGATTGTTATTTCGATCACCTGCTTATTATATGCCTTCGTATTGTTAGCGCAGGATCCGGCCTATCCACCGGCTCCGCCTGCACCGCAAAATATAATTCAGGCAGAATACTTTATTGATAACGACCCTGGGTTTGGTAATGGGACAGCAATTCCAGTAACGCCAGGTATTGATGTCAATGGCATTTCCGCGTCTATCAACACTACAGGCCTATCGAACGGTATACACAGGATATATATACGTTCAAAAAATAGCTCGGGCAAGTGGAGCCTGTCAGCAATAAAAGAGTTTTTATATGATTTCGATCCTTCCTATCCATTAGCACCTTCCGCTCCGCAAAATATCATAGGTGCAGAATATTTCTTTGATACAGATCCCGGTTTTGGAAATGCAGTCGCTATTCCAATAACAGCAGGTATTGATCTCAATAATATTTCAACTTCCGTAAATACATCGGGATTACTCACCGGTGTACACCGCTTTTACCTCCGAACACTCAATGCCGCAGGCAAATGGAGTATAACAACCATTCAGGATTTTTTGGTTGATTTTGATCCGCCTTATAGTCCAACTCCCCCTGCTCCACAAAATATTATTACTGCCGAATACTTTATTGATACCGATCCGGGATTCGGGAATGCCACAGCGATCTCGCTCACTCCTGGTATTGACATTAATAGTGTAACTGCTGCAATTAATACAACCGGATTAACTACCGGTGTACATTACCTGTTTTTAAGAACGAAAAATAATGCCGGCAAATGGTCCGTTACGAATGTAAAGGATTTTTTAGTAAATCTGGATCCGGCTTATCCGGCTGCACCACCAGCGCCTCAAAATATTATTAGCGCAGAATATTTTATTGATACTGACCCGGGATTGGGCAATGCAAATGCTATTTCCGTTACTCCTGGAATTGACGTTAACAATATCTCATCAGTAATAAATACAACGGGTTTAACCACCGGTGTACATTATCTTTTCTTAAGAACAAAAAATAATGAAGGAAAATGGTCGATTACGAACGTTAAAGATTTTTTGGTTAATCTAGATCCGGCATACCCAGCGGCACCGCCGGCACCTCAAAATATTACGAATGCAGAATATTTTATAGATACCGATCCCGGAATAGGAAGCGGAACATCTATTAATATCACACCTGGGTTAGATATTAGCAATATACCTGTTGCGGTAAACATCGCCAGTCTAACCGCCGGTGAGCATAATTTATTTTTACGCACACGAAATGCGAATGGCAAATGGAGTATTACTAACTATAACAAATTTAACCTGGGTACGCTTACCATTCTTCCGGATAGCATTGTGTTTTTAACTACTATCATAAATACAACTGCTACCCGCAGCCTGGTAGTAAAAAATAATAGTAGTTCATCCCAAACAATTACTGGGGTTACGATAGCTGCTCCCTTTACATCTGATTTCTCCAGCGCAAGAATAATTAATGCAGGGCAAACAGACACTATTAAAATTAGTTTCACTCCCACTGCAGCTACGCAATACCAGGATATCATTAATCTTCAAACATCTGCTGGCACTTATAATATCCCGGTTAAAGGAACAGCCGTTGCCATCATTAATGAATGGGTATTAGAACCAGCTACCGGTCACGATTATGGTAATATTCAAACAGGCAGTTCTTCTAATTTCAATTTCTCTATAAGAAATACTGGAAATGCGGCTATCACATTGAACCAGGTAATCAGTAGTGATGCAAGTTTTGTTCCTGGTTATACAAGTGGAACTGTTATTCCTGTTGGATCAACTATTACTTTACCTGTTTCTTTCAACCCAACAGCGGTTACATCCTACAATGCAGTATTAAAAATAAAAGCATCAGCAGGTGGACCTGATTCAGCAATGGTGGTGTTAAATGGTACTGGCTTTACTCCTGCAACAGCACCAACCTTATCGTTTATTTCAGCACCGCCTTATGATGGTGCAAGAGGTGTGAATCCGGCAGCGGGGCAAACTGGAAATTATACTTATAAAATTATGTACCGCTCGGCCGATAACAGGGCTCCTTTGAGTGGACAGCCACAGGTAGGAATCGATCTTACCGGTGATCAGGATTTTGACGACGCGGGCGAAGGCATTTTTGCCATGGCAAAGGAAGGTTCAGGCACAGACTATATTACAGGTGTTGTATATAGTTATACGGTAAACTATGCGAATTATAGTAGCACCATGGGTTATCGATTCTTTGCAAAAGATGCATTGGGTAATAGCGCAACCGCTGCTAACCTGGCTTATTATAGTGGGCCGATAGTTACCTACCAATTACTTGACCTGAAATTATTCGCCAACAACATCTCATTCAGCAAAGCTAATCCGCAACCAAACGAAATATTTACTGTAACAGCGTCGATCACCAATAACAGTGCGTTCAATGCGACCAACGTGCCCATCTATTTTTATAGAGATACCATTTTAATTGGTAGTACTATTTTGCCTGCATCGAATGCATTCAGCACAACAAACGTTTCAAGACAACTTTCATTCGGTGCAGATGGGTTCTACCCAATTAAAGTTTGGATAGATCCTAATCAAACACTCAGTGAAACGAATATCCTCAATAACTATGCTATCCGGCCGGTAATTGTAGGATCGCCCGTATTGCCTGGTGGTATCACTGTTAATGGCAGCACTCTTTTACAAAACTGTCCTGCGCAGAAAATAATATTTTCCGGGCATGCCGATTATTTCGGAACAGCTATTCCAAGTGTGGTAGCAGGTGCGGAAGTTTCGATCAATACGGGTACTTCCATATTGAAAACGACGACAGATGCCAATGGTAATTATACATTGGTGATGGAAAACCCGCCATGCGGAAATGTGCTTACCTATACGGTAAGTGTAACCGATTTCACCTTCACCAGCAATACGTTTACCGGTGCGGTGAATGTTCCTTGCCCTGGCCCTACTACTTGCGCGCCACCCCCTACTGGAGGAGGTATAGCCATTGCTATCTCGACACCAGCTTGCCAGCAAATTGTTGGTGGCACCAGCACCGCCCAACTAACTATAACCTACAGGGGTAGAAACATTGCCAACATGTGGAGTCTTTGGGATAAAATATGGAAGGATACTGTTAAAGTATTCAATGACGGAGTACTTATTCAAACCTATTATACCAATGATATTCCGGATTTTGGAAGTGCAGGAACGTTCCCTGGCGATGTAAAAACATTTCCTGTAACTGTGCCTTTAAGTACAACGGGACCTCACAATATCGTGGTGGTGGCAACTTATCAATACAATGAATTTTTCCAAAACGAAACTTATTTTTATCATGGAACCTTCACGCAGGAAACAGCCACTGCCAGTGCAACCATATTTGCACAGGAGAATAAGCCTGATTTAACGCTGGATAATTTTAGGCAATCGAATTTCAGGTCGTTTACATTCGATGATAAAAACCTTGAATGTGTAGATGCAGGGTTACACCTGGTACGTATAGTCGAAGTTACCACTCCTGGCTCTCCGGTTTTGGTACAGGAAAATTCGATCAGCTCTGTGCCGGGAAAATCATCGGTTGCTGTGTCTGTATCGCTCCCATCCCTGTCGATCGGCACACACATTTTCAGAGTGGTAACTGATACAACAGCTCTATTAAGTGAAACCAATGAAAACAACAATGCCTTCCTGGTAACGCTTGTTGTTCCGGCACCGGATTTAACAGTTAGTAAAGTGAGTCCGACGTCAACAAGTTTATCGGTTGGTTCATCCGTCGCGTTTACGGCCACCGTCAAAAATTCAGGCGTATCGGCGGGGCCATTTGTTGTAAGGTTTCTGGCAAATGGGGTTCCCATTGGAGGAGACATCAATGTAGCAAGCATCGGAGAAAAAGGCTCGGTTATTGTTACGTCCAATGCTTTCACAGTTACAACTCCCGACTTTGCCTGCCCGTTTGATATTATAGTTATTGCAGACGCGGCATCGACTATCAGCGAAAGCGATGAAACAAATAACACCGCTATAATAAAACTCGGCGCAGACATTCAACCACTCCAGCTTCCAGGTGAATTTGGCTCTTCCTCAAACCCTGCAAAAGTGAGAGTAAACACGTCAAAACAATTTAACGCCTATGTACGAAATATCGGAACAAGAGATATTCGTAATATAACCGTTAAGTTTATGGAAAATGGAGTTAAACTCGGCGAAGCCCTTATCCCTGTAATAAAAGCCGGAATTGATTTACCAGCGGTTGCCTCATTCACTCACACTTTTACAACTGTTGGACCCGTTGTAGTTGATGTTGTTACCGACACCGCCAATGCCGTTTGTGAATTAAGTGAAATAAATAATACAGGGCCTTATCATATATTGGTAACCGATAGTAAAGAAGACTTCGTGGTACTTTCACAATTTATTTCGCCAAGTAGTTTAAATCCAAATGCCGGACAAAACATAACCATTGTAGGTACAGTGAAAAACATAGGCAATAAGGTAGCACCGCCAAGTAATCTTCGTTTTTATGTAGACAATATTCAATTAGGTACTGCGATTCCGTTCAATACGCTGCAAATTGGCCAGGATACTACCGTGGCAGCAAGTGTTACGTATTCGTCGATCATTGCTGGAGTGAAAGTGGTAAAGATCATTGTAGATGGAGATGGCCTGGTGAGTGAAGAGGATGAAAACAATAATGAGGCCACCCGGGCTATAATTGTGGGTGATGCGCCAGATATGACGCGTAATGCTATTCAACCCATCAACTTTAATCCGAATGGTTTTTCAGCCGGTGATAGTGTTACGGTTTCTTATCAAATCAGGAACTCCGGCACCAATTTGGGTACAGCCTGGGCACGACTCAAAATATTTGACGGAGCAGGTTCACTAACGGCTATCGACAGCGTTCAGTTTACACTGGCAGCGGGTAGCAATACAACAATCTTTAAAAAGATGTTCTTCGCCATCGATTCAGGTTACGTAGTGGCCGAAATTCTAAACTGTTCACCACTTGAATCAAACCTGTTGAATAATACCGATACGCTGCCATTTAGTACGGTGGCTAAAATGAAGGCAAGTCTGATCGTAAATAACCTCGATATGAAAGCCGGGGTACCACAACAATTACCAGGATGGATCGGTGGTAAGATTTTGTTGGGAGATTTTGATTTAACCGTAAATGGAAATATTGTAAACGTGGATACTTCCCATTTCGTGATAACAAACGGTACAGGCAGGTTAACCATCATCAACAGCAATACACAAAATGTATATCCTGTAGGTCCTTCTATGTTCAAAACAAACTTTGTAAAGATTAATAATACAGGTACGCCTGATAACTTTACGGTAAGGGTACAACCTTATTTATTGAGAAATGGAAATGCAGGAGATACCATTAAAACAGGTACCCTTAACCGCACCTGGCTAATTGACGAGCAGACCCCAGGAGGAAGCAATGCCACCGTTGAATTTTTCTGGAATGCAGGTGATGAATTGCCAGCTTTCGACAGGAATGCAAGCAGAGCGGCTCATTTTACAAGCAGTTGGCAATTGGGTACCCTGGGTGCTGCATTGCAAGATTCAATCGGACGATACAGTAGATCACAGGCCGGATACAATAGCTTTTCACCTTTTACGGTTACCAGTGAATTTGGAGGACTGCCCCTTTCTTTACTTTCCTTCACCGCAATACCAAAGCAAGATGATGTGCTCCTAAACTGGATCACAGATAATGAAGTGAATACTTCGCATTTTGATATTGAATTCAGTAGCGACGGTAGTAATTTCAATAAAGTGGGATTTGTAAAAGCAGCAAACACTGGAGGAAAACATCAGTACTCGTTCACACACAAATCGCCTGTTGGCTCAGTTGTATATTATCGATTGAAACAATTAGATAATGATGGTAAGTTCACCTACAGCCCAATAGTTAAGGTAAGCAGGAAAGCAGATCGGGAGTTGGTGCTGTATCCAAATCCATCCAGGCAATTTATTGAATTAAAAAATATAGCTCCAGAACAAATAAGTGATCTTTCAGTACTTAGTTCAGAAGGGAAATTAGTACTGGCACTCAAAGCAACTAACCAGCAGCGATATGATATCAGTCGGTTGAAAAATGGAGTCTATTTCTTGCAGGTAATCCGAAAGGATCGAACAACGCAAACTATTCCATTTATCAAGAACTAACCTGACCATTAAACCTTTCCTGCAATCTGCGGCGCACGGCGTCGCAGATTTTTTTTTAGGAAAAATCATGTTTTTAGGGGATATGCAGGCAATGGGATTTCCTGCATATTTACGCTTTCCATCACTCCTGTAAAAACTACCATCAAACCTTTATTTGATGAAAAAATGGTGGTATTACTATTTTGATCATTGAATTGAAAATGATATATATTATTAATGAGACCGATTGCATTGTTATTTTTTTATCCGGTACGGCTTGTTCTAAGACAGGCATTTCAAAACCTTAAAGAAAAAATCAATTGAATCAATTAAACTATAAAAAATGAGAAAGATAATTCTGATATGCCTTATGTTTTGGGTATGCTGTTCCCAGGCACAACTGCTCAAAAAAATAAAAGAAAAGGCAAAAGAAGTGGTAGGTACTAAAAAAACAGAAAGTACTGACACGCCCGGTTCAAATAACAACAGTGAAGAAACCCAAGGTTCAGAAAATAAAATAGAAGGTAAATGGCAGCCTACCCCCGATGCGGTAAAACTATTTACCCTTGAAAAAGATGAAACATTTCTTTATGATGAAACAAAAGTAACAGTCAATAACGGCAGGCTTATCTACTCGTTTGTGGTGATGAACAGCAAGTATAAATATTTTTTAATTGAAGAAGGGAAGCGTATGGGTCCATACAATGAACCGCCATTAAATCTTATGCGTATAAAGTCAGATAAAAACGACAATGAGGGAAGCGGCAGCTCTGAAGATGATCAGGAAAAAATAGAGCTTGGCGGAAGTAACAAAGATCCCGTGGCACAGCAATACAGCAAAACAATAAATAACAAACTGTATATAGTATTTAATGGCAAAAATTTCGGGCCTTATGATTTTGTTGCCAAGATGAACATATCCCCTGATAAGAAAAAGTTCTGGGCCGCAGTTGTTATTGGAGGCGCCAATGACATGATGGCAAAAATGGGAATGGGAAATTCGTTTTTAGTAAATGAAGCCGGCTTGAAACAAAAAGGAGGAGAGCAAAGCAGTATGCTTATAAAAATGATGGTGAGCAGTAATTTTGAAGCAGCAGCTATAGGCGTTATGGACAACTCCGCTCAAAAGGCCTTTTTCATTTCTTCTGCAGGAAAAACGCAGGAAGGAAATATGATGGATTTATTTTCCGACAATAAATCAACAATGATGCTTGCAGATAACGGAGATATTATTTCTATCTTATCGCAAAGCCCAACCCAATTAATGGTTAATGGTACAGAAGCTGCCAGCTTTAAAGTACCCATTACCAGCCTACAGCGGTTGTTTATTATGCCAGACTATAAAAAATCATTTTATTATCAGAAGGGCAAATTATACCGTGGTGATGGTACCGAAGAATCGCTTAAGGGTATTTTATTCCCAAAAATTGTAAGTCTGAATAGTGAAACGGCCGTTTACTATTACAAAATTCATGTTACAGATACCGGTGATAAAGATGTATATGTTTGCAAAAAAGTTATATAAGTTAACCGCTATTACCTTATTATGTTTCGGCGCAATTGCTATAAGTGTACTTGCTAAAAACAAATACAGCGATCCTGATTTTGGGAAAACATTTGACAGCAAATCGGTCATAGCAACAAAACAGCTTGCCGCACTGGAGAAAAAATTTACGCTTTGTAACAGTATCTGTAATAAAAGCAATGCATTTATGCAAAGCATTGTATTTGCAGAAGTAATGCGCTTTAGCCAACTGAAAGATGATATTGAAACAGAAAGTCTGCGAACCTTATATGTTCAGTTGGGGGAAGAATATGCTAATTTTTCCATCGGGCTGTTTCAAATGAAACCATCATTTGCTGCACAGGTGGAAGAAAAAGCCAAACAACTATTGCCCGACAGTATCTATAATGAACTGCAGCTTGCCTATACGGCAACTATACCAGAAAATATACGGACTGAGCGTGTGGAGCGGCTCCAGGATGCCGACTGGCAACTAATATATCTTACCGCGTTTATTTGCATTTGTAATGTGGTATATAAAGACAACGTATTTACAAATGATCGTACCAGGCTTCAATGGTATGCCACCGTGTATAATGCCGGTTTTGACAAGTCTGATGTATATATTACTCAAAAAATTGATCAGGATAATTTTTATTTATCGCAGCATATGCCCGGTAAAAAATTTAAATATGCGGCTATTGCCGCCTGGTACTTTATTCAACAAAACAGTACCATAAAGCAGCCTAAATAAATATGCCAATATATATATATCACATTTTTATTTGCAATAAACATACCCCAACTATCATATTAACAGAAAGCCGTTTCAGTATGATATGAAACGGCTTTACTGTTGGTGTATTCGCTGCTTATTATTATTGAACCACCATCTTGATTGTATATACTCCTTCTTTACCAATAGCCTGTACCATATAGATTCCTTTAGCAACCGATCTCACATTCATCTCCACCCGCTGCGTTGAAACATTTTCATTAACTTTCCTGGCAACAATAATTCTTCCCCGTTGATCCACTACCCTTATCTCTTTTACTTTCAGGTTCGTTAACTGAATAGCAAATGTTCCGTGATTCGGATTAGGCATTATTTGCATACCCGTATTTTCTTCTTCAGTAACTGTTTTTTGTTTACTGCCGTTAGATAAAGTTAGTGTAGAGCTGTAAGGTGCTATTTCGGCATTATTGAACAAAACATCAAAGGGAACTTCAATCGGGAAGATGCATCGCTGCCGGTTAATTTACGGTCGGTATCATGATTGAGGGCTTGAAGCCAATAAAAAAAGGAGATGCCAGGCAGGAAACTTTTACTGCTTATTTTTTCGCTGGAATTAAAATGCCAATTCAGTAATGTTCCAGTGTATTAATGTAATCAAATAATTATTTAATGTCTATAGATACTACAAGTACTCATTTATTATTCTATTTGGGTACCCGGCACCTAGATCATATTATTTCTTGCGGCCAATTTGATTAAGCTGGCTGTATTATTTACATCAAATTTAGTAAGCAGGTTTTTTCGATGGCTATCCACCGTGTGCAAACTGATAAAAAGCTTTGTCGCAATCTGTGGATTGGTAAATCCATCAGCAATTAATTGCAACACTTCTTTTTCGCGACTGCTTAAGACAGGAACATTGCTTAGTTCATTTTTATCGCTGGCGGAAAGGTTAATACTAAGGCTCATATAAAGCTTGCCTTCGTATACCGAAAGAATGGCTTCTTCTATTTCTTCCTTTGATGCACTCTTAACCAGGTAACCCGAAGCCCCATTTTGAATCATTTGCGAAATATAACTACGCTCCTTAAACGTACTCATGGCAATTATCTTAATGGCAGGGAATTCTTTTTTTATTTTCAATGCCAGTTCAATGCCACTCACTTCGGGCATATTAATATCCGTAATAACTATATCCGGAGAAGATTCTTTAATGAGCTCGATGGCTTCATAAGCATTACCTGCCGTACCGCATATAAACACAAAGTTTATTTGAGCAAGCATACTACGCATTCCCTCCAATACCATGGGATGATCATCAACAATTATTACTCTTATTTTATCCATTTTCTTCTATTAAGCAATCAATGTGTATAGAGGTTCCCTTGCCCGGTTCCGATTTAATATCCATCTGGCCTTTCAAATAACCTACTCTCGACTGAATATTTTTTAGTCCCGCTCCTTGTCGTACTGTTTCCTTATTAAATCCCCTGCCGTTATCTTCAATAGTAATTGAAAGGTTCTTATCATTTCGTATCACCTGCGCAAGTATTGTGGATGCATCCGAATGTTTTACAGCGTTGTTTAATAATTCCTGAACAATTCGGTATACCACAATTTCTATGGAAGACTCCATTCTTTTTTCCAGGCCGTAAAATTCACCATTTATTTTAAATGATTGTGCTTCTGATAATCCATCGCAATAATCCTGCAAGGCCTGTTGCAATCCTAATTTCATTAATGCTTCTGGCATCATGTTGTGCGCTACCCTGCGCATTTCGCTGATAGATTCATCTAATTTCGAAAGTGCGTTGTTAAATGTTCTGCCATGTTCTTCTGATAAAATTAAATTTCCTTTCATAGCTCCTAATTGAAGTTTAACGCCACTTAACAATCCGCCAAGGCCATCATGCAAGTCTCTGGCAAGCCTGCTTCGTTCATCTTCCTGGCCTTTTAATAGTGATTGTGTAGCGGATAATAATTTTTCTTTCTCCAGTTCGGCAATTTTATGTTCCTGTAGTTTCCTTTTTTGATGAAACGTACGATACGAAAGCAACGAAATAATTAATAGTGCACCGGTTGCACCAATCAAAATACCATTCAATATATTTTTCTGCCGGATACTAACCCGCTGAACTACTAACTGCTGTTCCTTTCTCTCCGTTTCATATTTTATTTCCATCAGGTTCACATTGGCAGTATTCTTTTCATTAATCACCGAATCATTAAGTGCCACAAATTTTTTATGCCATCGCAGCGCCTCCATACCCTTTCCCCTTTTCTCATCTAATTCTGATGCACGGAGATACAGATCTTTTAACTCAATCCTTGTTCCTAATTGTTGAGCGATCCGAATTCCATCATCGATGGTTTTTTTTGCTTCTCCAAGATTTTCTACTTCAAGCAAATACTTAGAAAGTCCCATATATCCATACAACTCGTATTCCGGCGCGTTTATCTTCTTAGACATTTCAATCACTTTCCTGTAATACATTTCAGCAGTCTGCCAATTATTTAGTTGAATATAGTTATCGGCCATACCCAACCAGCCATCCATAATAATAATATCATCTGCTATTTTTTCTCCCAGTAAGACTACCTCTTTAAAATGAACCAGAGACAGGCTAAAGTTTTTTAAAAAAGATTCTGAAGTGGCGATATTAATGGTAGATGAAGCAATAGCATAATCATCCTCCATATCTTTGGCTATCACTAAAGATTTCTCTGCATACTGTTTCCCTTTCTCATATTGTTGCAACGAATTAAAAACCGAGGCAAGATTATTGCTAGCAACTCGTTGTATTTTTTTACCGCCGATTTCTTCAGCAAGTTTTGCAGCTTGTACGTAATTTTTTGCTGCTTCTTCAAGATCTGATAAATATTGCCATTCGCTTCCTGTATTAATGTAAGCGACTGCCCGTTGCTTTTTTGTACCTCTCTTTTCCAACAATGCTAAAAGATCTGTACACAATCTTAATGCCTCTTTAAATTTACCCTGGTTGTTAAGTATAACTATTGAATAACTTACATAGGTTGCTTTGCCATCTACATAATTAAGTTTTTCTGAAAGATCATTTCCTTTTTTGTAATAGAAAAAAGCACTGTCTGCATTTTCTGTTTCAAACGTTTCGCCATATTGGAAGTAGTGTAAAACTTTAACGGTATCCGAAGGGCGTTGTATAATTAAATTACGCAGACTATCTCTTACCATTTCAGATTGAGAGAAACCCTGTTGACCCGTTAAAATACCCGCTACCAATAACAGTTCTTTCACTTACTTGCCGATTTTACCTATAAAAATAACTTACTAAATATCATATTTCCAACTTCTTGCCCAAAATCCCCTGAACAAGGGATACCAGAAACAGGTGTTTAGGGGATTGTTTTCCATTTTATTTTATTGAAGTTTTGTGTCATCGATAATGTAACTAAAGTGTCGAATAAAAATCACTATCGGACTTATTTAACCATCAACACAATTACGATGACTGCTAAATTAATGGATGAAATTCATATCCCTATTGTTAATGGTTTTATTGTAAAACAGGTAAATCACATTATTCGTGTGCAGGCGAGCAGTAACTACAGCCGAATTTATTGTACCGATGAACGATATCCAATTACGGTGGCTAAAGTATTAGCATGGTTTCAACTGGTATTACCGCCGCAAGACTTTATACGAACTCACCGCACCCATTTAATAAACAAACAATTTATAGAAAGGAAAATAGGTAACCAGATGCTTATGCGAAACGGAGAATCCATTTCCATAAGTAAGCGAAGAAGGAATGATGTAAAAAATATTGCTTAATCACTTATACAAAATAATATGAAAAAGTTTATTCTTGTTTTATCCATTCTTGCAGTCATAAAACTTCAGGCACAAAATATCGGTATTGGCAATTCGAGTCCTTTACATAAACTTGACGTAAGCGGTCGTATGCGAATCCGTGGCGGTGCAGATTTGTTCAATTCTGCGGGTGTATTAC
>JBJXDV010000001.1:0-2885 GCA_046153465.1 Chitinophagaceae bacterium | reverse complement strand
CGATATTGAGGCTAAGGATAAAAAACGACAATACAATGGTTAAGATAAACCGCGAAATAATAGCAGATGTAACTGAAGCTGATTTATCCAGCGCTTTTAATTTTAGTATTTCAAAGCCTGCTTTACTATATTCTTCTGCTTTATGCAGGAGAGGTTCTAAATAGGTTTCTTTTGATTCCATGATTATCTTTTAATTAATAATGGTTGGGGTGTTCAGGCCCCAACCAATAAATACATACTTCGTTACAATAACATTTTGTTTATGGATGTTATCATGACTGGCCAAATTTACCTTTAGTTTCAGACGCAAAATCGTTGGCTTTTGCTTTTCCCTCATTCACGAATTCATTCATTTTTGATTTACCATCGGCAACATAATCGCTTGCTTTATCTTTTGTTGTTTCGTATTCTTCTTTTATTCCGTCGAGAAATTTATTAAACTTCTCTTTCATCTTGTCTGTAATATCGTTGCCTTTCGATGAAATCTTTTTTCTGGTTTCACTCCCTTTATCAGGAGCAAATAGAATTCCAAGTGCTGCTCCAACAGCGGCGCCCAATAATAATCCACCAATAAGGTTTCCTGCGTTATTCGATTTTTCCATGTTCATTTTGTTTAAATGCCTGTCTGCAATGCAGCTTCATGGCATAGTTTATAATAATGATTGATTCTAAACAATTTTTTTCCCTTGTATAAGGCGTAGTACGATGGCAATGATTGCAATCACTAGTAATATGTGAATAAGTCCACCTGCGCTATAGCCTAAAAAGCCAATTGCCCAGGCGATGATCAGGATAACTGCTACTACGTAAAGTAAATTTCCCATGGTGTTATAATTTTAATTGTTGATAATGGTTGCTAACAGAAAAACAAAGGTGGATATTTTTGCAGCGATGTGTGTTACAGAACTTTCAATAAAACTTACATCATTCACACATTTTTTTTGCTATCTGAATTTAATGGTGACATTAGTGTTTGATATGATGATTAAGTAATTTTTGGGATAAATAATCTGATTCTCTTTGGCAATTCTAAGTATAAGTTGCTTGAAAGGAAAAGTAAAATAGAATAACAAGTTATGTAACGAGTGATTTTGATATTTATGCAGCATGAGCTGCTTCATTGTAATTTTCCTTCACGCGGGAAATTCCAGTTCAGCAAAACCAGAAGTTACTTATAGCCGACATGTCGTACCCATCGGTTGAGCAACTGGCTTTCGCTGATTTTATTATTGTTTATAATTCATCAACTATAAATAAATGAAGGTGTTTATTATTTTCAAAGCAAGTGGGCATGCAATAAAGCTTTTTATTAATCACGAGGTGATGAGGATGGCTGCTGCGCTTTCTTTTTATACTTTTTTTGCGTTGGCTCCTGTGTTGATGATTATCATATACTCTACCAGGTGGATAGTAAGCGATGGCAAAATTGAAGCCGGGCTTTATAGTGAGATTACAAATTTTATTGGTGCCGATGCTGCCCTCCAGGTTCAGCAGATCATAATGAATTCCGGATCGCTAAATTGGTCCAGTCCTGCATCAATATTAAGTGTGATTGCCTTAATTTTTTCAGCCACAGGTGTATTTACAGAAATTCAGTCTTCGATCAATGCGATCTGGTCGCTAAAGGCTAAACCGAAAAAAAGCTGGCTAAAATATATTATCAACCGGTTTGTAAGCTTATCTGTAATTATTGGGTTGGGTTTTATTTTGTTGGTTTCGCTTATTGTAAGCGCTGGAGTAGATATTGTGTTAAACCAACTATCTAATCACTTTTCAAAAGAAACTGTATTGTTTTCGAATTTGTCCAACCTATTACTAACGGTAATCATTATTGGGTTTATTTTTGGTAGTATTTTGAAGTTTTTACCCGACGCAAAAATTAGTTGGAGGGATATCATTGTTCCTTCTTTACTTACCGCCTCCTTATTTTTGGCGGGAAAGTTTTTAATTAGTTATTATATCGGAAAGGCAAACCCGGCAAAGCCCTATGGAACTGCCGGCGCAATTGTAATAATTCTTTTGTGGGTATATTATTCATCGATGATCTTATATTTTGGGGCCTGCTTTACAAAAGCGTTTGCCCAAAGATCCGGCAGGAATATCTACCCGGATGATTATGCGGTATTCGTTGAACAGGTGGAAATTCAGAATAAGCAATCCCTGCAAAAGCAAGATGATAGCATAGCAGTAAAAAGTTCAGACGTAGAGGTTGTGATTGAGCCTGGAGCGACGATTGAGTCGAAGAAAACATAGCCACTTTTTCATTGATTGAACTATCCATGTTAATTAGGCTGTTGGCGAGTATATTGGTTGTGAAAGGGTTTAACTGAAGTGAAAAAGGACAAACCAGTAAAAAAACCGATTTGTCCTTGATGGTTGGCCTACGAGGATTCGAACCTCGACAAACAGAACCAAAATCTGTCGTACTACCATTATACTATAGGCCAATCCGGTAAATGGATGGCAAAAATAAGGTTTGATTGTTTTGCTCCCAAATCCTTTTTATTGCTGAGAACTCAGGCGGACCAACAAATCCGCTCGATTCAAGCACAATAATGGAAACAATCAGCTACTAAGCAACCGCTTTGAATTTTTATTCATCAACAACGATTATTGAGCCGCAACCAATGCACCATTCTGTTCCCGCTCTTTCAATTCTTTTATTTTATCCAATGCACCGGCAACCACATCACACATAATTGTATATAAAGCTCCTTTTATCGGGTTTGCGAAAATATATTCCAATGCTTCGTTCTCATTGGCAATAACGATTGTGGGAACTTTTGGATTAATTTTATCAATGCCTTCTCTTAATAACCCAATTATTTCATCCGCCGTTCGGCCGCGTAGATTTTTATCGCATCGGATAATGATTTGATCAAAAT